>JAUVVP010000006.1 GCA_030604585.1 Planctomycetota bacterium
ACCTCATCACGCTTCGGTGCCTTCCCGGCCGGGCGTCGTGGACTCGCGAATCCAGTCCAGGTAATCGGGATTGCCGATCATGATAGGCATGGCGATGATCTCGGGCACCTCGTAGGGATGCAGCTCTTTGACGCGCCGGCTCAGTTCGTCGAAGCACTCCGTGCGCGTCTTCATCAGCAGCAGAGACTCCGACTCCCTGGTCACTGCGCCCTGCCAGTGGTAGAGCGAGCGGATGCGCCCCGCGATGTTGACGCACGCGACCAGGCGCTCCTCCAGCAGGCTGTTGGCGATCTTCTCGGCCTCGGGGCTGCTGGGGCACGTGACCATCACGATTATTGCTTCGCTCATACGGCAGCTCCTTTCCCTCCCTGCTGCGGCTCCGTTCGGGCAAGCCACAAGCTCCGTTTCCGACGCCCCGCAGACCCCCGCGGAGACCTGAGGACTATGTCCCTGATCACGCGTTGGCGATGGGGCTCGCGGATGAAACCGCGACAGTAATCCCTGAAGAATCGGGCTGCCTCGGCGACGGTTAGGCGCACCTTCAGGCTCTGGGCGAACCTGCGCAAGTCCACGCCGTAGAAGATGTCCCGCAGCAGCGGCGGCAACCACCCCACCCGTTTCATGCGGTCTATGTCAACGATGAACGTTTCCGGTGTCGAGCCGCGGGGGCGGATCAGTACGTTGTTGGCACGCAGGTCTGCATGGTAGAAGCCGGCGGAATGCAGACCCCGCACCAGGGCCGCCGCCCGCCCGAGGGCTTCCCTCTTTGCCATGTGTGGGGCGCAGGACCAGTGGCTCGGGCCGTCCGGCGCCAGCCAGTCGCACAACCCCCGCACGCCCGTCACGTCCTCTGCGATGAGCAACTGATGTCTGCCCCAGCCGCGCCCCTTCTCCATGTAACAGACGTGGAAAGGCACGGGGATTCCGGCCATGAGCAGGCGCCGGGCACAATCCCAGGAGTTCCTCGCCCTCGGCTTCATCAGCAGGTCGCCCAGCTTGTAGTACAGCCCCCTCTTGGGGTAGTAACGCTTCACGAAGAACCTCTCAACGGGTCCTTCGACGCTTGCCGGCACCGACGCACTGCACCGGCTCTGGCCCGCCCGGATCACCTTCGCGTCGCTCGCGCTGATGATGGCATCCGGGTCGCAGAGGCGTGCGTAGAACTCGGGCCGGCTGTAGCATGTGGCGATCTGCCCCTGCCACCGGCCAAGCCGGAACCCCATGGTCATCGGCTTGCGTATCAGTCCGTCCACCGCCGGGCACCGGCCGCCGCCGTCCAACAGGTCGAGGGCGGCCTGCGCCACCCGGGTCGGCGTGATGTTCCTCATGCACCGCACGTGGCTGCACCGCCGTTTCGTGCAAGGACGGCAGTCGACCGGCGCCGTTACCACGATGCTGCGGCCGCAGTAAGGCCCCGTCTGCACGGGGTCCTTCGGGCCGAACAGGGCCACCACGGGCACTTGCAGGGCGGAGGCCACGTGCATCGGGCCGGTGTCGCTGCCGATGAACAGGTCCGCCCGCGACAGCAGGCACGTGAGCTGCTGCAAGTTCTCCGTGGGCGGCGCCAGGACGCCACGCCGCCGCATCAGCCCGAGGACCTCCTCCGCCAGTTCCTTCTCCTGGGGGCCGTAGCTCAGGACCACGTCGGCGCTGCGCTCGGCCACCAGGCGGTCCGCCACGCGTGCGTACCGCCCGGGGTCCCATCGCTTGAAGGCGGCGGACTTGCTGGTCCCGGGATGGATGACCACCATCGGCCCGTCGGTCAGGCGGCCCGCCAGCGCCCGGTCCATCGCTTCGCCGTCCGCCCGGCTTACGGGCAGCACGGGGCCCGCGTAGCGCGTGGGAATCCCGAGCGGGGCCAGCAGTGCCAGGTCGCGTTCAATGCGGTGAACGCCCGTGCGCGGCGCCCTGACCAGGCGGTTCTGGATCAGCAGGTTGAACTCGCGATTGACGCCCCGGCCGAAGCCGACCCGAAGCTCAGCCCCCGCCGCCAGCACAAGCCAGGCGCTCTTGAGGCTGCTCTGGAAGTCCACCGAGATATCGAACTTCGCCCGGCGCAATCGCAGCCCGAACTGCCGCAGCTCCGAGCCCAACCCCCACCAGCGCAGCGGGTTCTTCGCCATCGCCGTCCAGGCGCCCCGCGGCACACCTATCAGCTCATCAATGCAGGGATGTCCCCGCAGCAGCCCCCTGAACCTGTCCTCCACCAGCCAGGCGATGTGAGCGTCCGGCCGCTCCCGGCGCAACAGCGACAGCGCGTTGAGAGCATGGACCACGTCGCCCAGGCCGCTGAGCCGGATGCAGAGTATCCGCCCCCCACTGTGTCTTTCGCATATGGTCATGGGTCAGTGGGCGGCCCCCCTCACCGGTGCTTAGCCGGACTCCTGCACCTTACGGGTGCGGGCAGCCAGCCCGGAGATCGTCAGGCCGGACTCGCCCGCCACGATAGTATCTATGCGGTCGTTCAAGGGGGCCGTCCAGTGCTCCGGGATTCCGCCCGCGCCCAGCAGGGCGCCGAGCACGGACCCGACGGTGGCGCCGTTGCAGTCGGTGTCCAGGCCGGCCCTCACGGACAGGCCGATAGTGCGCGAGAAGTCCCTCTCGCCCCACAGGAGGGCCATGGCCACGATGGCGGCATTGTTGATCGTGTGCACTCCGTGGTAGCCGGCGAACTCGTCCAGGACCCTGTCGGTCGCCTCCTCGGCCGAGATGCCTTCCTCGTGCCAGCCGATGACCTTCGCGACCGCCTCGGCGAGGCGGCAGTTCTTCGGCACCTCGGAGAGCCCGATGCGGATGACCTTCTCCGGCTCGTCGGCCACGAAGGCGGCGGCGAGCATAGCGGCCACCCACATCTCGCCGTAAATGCCGTTCTTGACGTGACTTATGCAGGCGTCTTTGAATGCGAGGCCGGCCGCCTCCTCGGGCCTGCCCGGACAGGCGTAACCGAAGGCGTCGGCCCGGATCTGCGCCCCGATCCACTCGCGATAGGGATTGCGATGATAGGCAGCTTCCGGCGGCCAGATGCCGTTGACGAAGTTGCGGTAGGCGACCCTCTCGGCGGTGTAGGTGCAGTGGTAGGGGATGTGGGCCAGCCAGAACTCGGCCGCCTGCCGGGGCGTGAAGGCGCGGCCGTGCTCTTCCAGTATGCGCAGCCCGACGATGGTGTAGTCGGTATCGTCGTCCCGGAGGGCCCCGGTGATATTGCCGCGCAGGGCGCTGCGGCTCCATTCGTGGAACTCGATGCCGCGGTTGTTCTTGCCCGGCGGCGGGAAGTAGTCGGTCAATTCCTCCAGGCCACAGACCGCCAGCAGGTCATCTATCTTCTCCTTGCGCCAGCCTTCCACCGGCTTGCCGAGCATGCAGCCGGCCACGCGGCCGAACCAGGCGCCGAGGGTCTTCTCCTTCAGGCCCTCGGGCGACAGGGGCGCGGCGATGTGCCGGGGGCCGTCGGGACGGTGAGCGCGGACCTCTTCCAGCTCGCTCGGCTCCTCGTAGGGGAACTCCGGCGAGGGCTTCAGGTTGGTCAGCGCATCGCACAGCGCCGCAGCCTGCTTCGGCTGGTCGGGCCCTTTCTCTTCCGCCACCAGCTCCGCCCGACGTTCAAGCTCCCAGGTGTCGCAGCCCTCCTCCGAGAGCTGCTTCAGCTCCTCTCGCGCGAACTGCAGCAACTCCTCAACGTCTCTGTCCATTCCCGTTGCGTCCTTTCAGATGCGGTGGTAGGGCGCAGATGCCGCGCCCGGATACTACCTAACACAAACGGCAGGGCCGTTCAAGGAGCGGTCTGCCACATTGGCCATCGCAGCGGCCGGAGCCAGAGCCAGTCGGCTTTGTTGAAACATCGTGCGAGCCGCCGGAGAAAGGGGTCAGACCCTCTCGACTAAAGGGCCTGACCCTTTTTTTTCCTCGCATGACCTGGACCTCAGAGGACTTATGGCATGCGGCCTGGCACTGCGGGCGCCCGGCAGAGCGGGACGTTGCAAAACCGCCCACGGCTCCATAGAATGGCTCCTTTGCCGCCACGCGGTTGGCGGACGGCCGGGGTCAAACAGCCATTCCCTGCGAAAGCGCGCGCTATGCTTCTGCCCTTCCTGCTTTGCGTCCTGATACTCTACATCCCGCCGCCGATGGGCCAGATGTCGGCACCGTTGCTGCTCAGCGCGGCGGGCGTGGTGCTGCTGGCGCTTCTGAACGCAGCGGCCGCGTGGGTCGGCAGCGGGCTGGCCATCCGCCTGTGCAAGCTGCCCGGGCCGGGGGGCCCCGTTGCCGCCAACAGGGTGTTCTCTTTCCTGAAGGGCGGCGTGGTGGGGTTCGTGCTGGCGGATGTGTTCGCTCTGGGCTGGCCTTCTCTGGTCGAGGGGCTCCTTGGCAACCACGTATGGGCGGTGCTCGTCTATGACCTGATCCTGCTGCTGCCGGCCGTGGCCATGATCCTGACGGTGATGGCCTGCCAGCACCGCTTCGAGTCGCGCCGGGCGCGGGTGTCCTTGCCGTTAGCGCGCTATCTGTGGCTGCGGTTCCGGGTGGAGATCGCAATCATCCTGGTGCCCTGGCTGGCCCTGGTGCTGATAACGGGCGTCGTAGCGATACTGTTCCGCGAGTCGGCATCGGCCCTGCTGGCGGACTCCATTGCCTCGGGCGCGGTGCTGCTGCTGATCGTCGCCTTCAGCCCCCTGCTGCTCCGGATCATGTGGGCCACTTCGCCCCTGCCGGCCGGCGCCCTGCGGGAGCGGCTGGAGGGCTTCTGCCGCTCGCACAGGTTCCGCTGCGACGACATCCTCATCTGGCACACCCACAATCATCTGGCCAACGCGGGCGTGGTCGGCCCGACGCGCTTTCTGCGCTACGTGATGCTGACCGACGCGCTTCTGGAGCGTTGCACGGACGAGGAGATCGAGGCCATATTCGCCCACGAAGTCGGGCACGTGCGCCACCGCCACCTGCTGTTCTACCTGCTGTTCGGGGTCGCCTTCGTCTGCTTCTACGCCAACCTGATGGACCTGCTCGCGCTGACCGGATGGGTGAGGCGTCTGGAGAACATCTTCGCCTTCAGCTTGACGGTTCGGCAGGCGAGCGTCATGCTCGCCTTAGCGGGCGCCTATTGGATGCTGGCCTTCGGGTTCATCTCGCGGCGCATGGAACTGCAGGCCGACCTGTTCGGGCTGCGGGCCGTCCGGAACCCGGTCTCCCTGCTGAGCGCGCTGGGCAAGCTGGCCGCCATGAGCAGCACTCCCCGCCGGATCGCCTCCTGGCGGCACTTCAGCATCGAGGAGCGGCTCCACTTCCTGCACGGCGTCCTGAGCGATCCTTCAAAGGCCGCCCGGTTCCGGCTCAAGATAGCCGCCATCCAGCTTGCCGTCGTGGGCCTGCTGGCGCTGGGCACGGCCAGGTTGCTGCTCCTGCGGCCCGAGCTGTTCGCCATCTGAGCGGTCCCCTCCTTTGTGCCCGTCCGGACCTCTCGCGACCCGAGCCGGGCATGCTCGCTTCGGCTCGATCGTCGGCGCCGCCGGGTGCGTGGGGCGTTCGAGTGCGAGGGTGAGGGCGGGCGCCGATGGAGCCGGTGCCGGGCCGGACGGTCGGGGCACATGACGCCCAACGGGCGGGCGGGTATAATGAGAGCGGACGTCCAGGTGGCCCGCCGGAAGGCGCTGTGGGCCCTGCAAAGGGGAACCGGATATGTATCGCAAGAGCCTTACCCGCAGGAGGTTTATGACGGTCGCTGCGGCCGGCGTAGGGGCGACGCTCTGCTCCCTGCCCCTGGGGCGTTCGGCCGAGGCCGCTCCGGTCAGCGACCACGAGGCCCTCGCATACGAGAAGCTCGACGGACGCGTCGTCCAGTGCGTCCTTTGCCCCCGCGAATGCATCGTGCGGGAGGGGCAGCGCGGCTACTGCGAGGTGCGCGAGAACCAGGGCGGCGTCTACAAGACGCTGGTCTACGGCCGCGTCTGCGCCGCCCACGTGGACCCCATCGAGAAGAAGCCCCTGTTCCACTTCCTGCCCGGCACGCGCGTCTTCTCCATAGCCACGGCCGGGTGCAACGTGGAGTGCCAGTGGTGCCAGAACTGGGACATCAGCCAGGCCCGCCCCGAGGACCTCAGGTCCCAGTACCTGCCGCCGAAGAAGGTCGTCGAAGTGGCCCGCCGCTACGACTGCCCGACCGTCGCGTTCACCTACTCGGAGCCGACCATCTTCTACGAGTTCTCCCTGGACACCGCCCGCGAGGCCAAGGAGGCCGGCGTCCACAGCGTCACCATCTCGAACGGCTTCATCCAGGCCGAGCCGATGAAGCGGCTCTGCGAGGTGCTCTCGGCCGTGAAGGTGGACCTGAAGGGCTTCCGCGAGGAGTTCTACCGGGACTACGTCCACGGCGAGCTTAAGGCGGTGCTGGCGACGATCGAGCTGGTCAAGGGGCTCGGCATACACTTGGAACTGGTGACGCTCCTGATCCCCGGCCTGAACGACGGCGAGGACGAGACCAAGGACCTGAGCCGCTGGGTGGTGAAGAACCTGGGGCCGGACGTGCCGCTGCACTTCACGCGGTTCCACCCGGCCTACAAGATGAAGAACCTGGGGCGGACGCCGGCGCGCACGGTCGAACGGGCGCGGCAGATCGCCGTCAGCGAGGGCGTGCACTACGCCTACACCGGCAACCTGCCCGGCAGCGAGCACGAGAACACCTTCTGCCACGGCTGCGGCAAGAAGATCATCGAGCGCTACAGCTTCTACGTCGGCCAGACCCACGTCACCGCCGGCAAGTGCGACTACTGCGGCGCCCAGATCCCCGGCGTGTGGCAGCAGAACAGCAAAGCGGAAACGCCCACGCGCTAACGCCGTGCTTTCTCAGGCCTGCGCGAATGCGAAACCGCGTCTGCAAGAAGATGCGCCTTTCGGGTAGGGCGGGTGTCTGCCGCGCCGTCGAGCGGCGTAGGTTGGCCTATCCGGGGCGAGCCGATGGCCCGGAAACCCCGTGTCAGAATCCCATGCGTTGGGTGGGGCGCCGCAGTGGGCGGCCGTCTGCGCCGCAGGGGGCACGCGCGCAACAGGCAGGGCTAAGCTCAGCCGAAGATCATGCGGGCGAAGTGCTCCAGCAGTTCGGCGTAGCGGCACAGGCCGCTGCGGAAGACGAGCGCCAGCACCGCGCCGATGGACAGGAACGGGCCGTAGGGCATCACGTGCTCGCTGCGGGCGATAAGGAGCGGCAGGCCGTAAAGAAGGCCGAGGAACGGCGCCAGGAAGAAGGCCATCACCACCACCTTCCAGCCGAAGAAGGCCCCGATCATGGCCATCAGCTTGACGTCGCCGAAGCCGAGCGCCTCCTGCTGGAAGATCACGTGCCCGAAGAAGGCGAAGAAGAGCACCATCCCCCCGCCGCCCGCCGCGCCGAGGGCCGAACCGATCAGCCCGTCCAGGTGCAGGTGGCCGGTCAACGCCTCGTAGCTCTGATAGGCGGCCGGCCCCACGTGAAGCTGCGGCAGCAGCAGCCCCGCCAGCAGGCCGCCGAATATTCCGAATATCGTCACCTCGTCGGGGATGATGAGGAACTCCCAGTCCACCGCGCTGGCAAAGACAAGCAGCGCAACGACCAGCATCATGACCGTCAACTGGCCGACGCCGACGCCCATCTGCGTCCCCTGGCGCACGTAGACGAGCGCGAAGAGCACGCCCGTGAGGGCCTCGATGACGGGATAGCGCCACGAGACGCGGCCGCCGCAGTCCCGGCAGCGCCCCCTGAGCATAAGGAAGCTGACGAGGGGGATGTTGTCATACCACCGCAGCGAGCTGCCGCAGTGGGGGCAGAAGGAGCGCTTCGGCCGCCCGATGGTGGCGCCCCGGGGCAGGCGCCAGATGCACACGTTCAGGAAGCTGCCCACCACGCAGCCAAACAGGAACAGCCAGACCAGGATCGCGCCTTGCGTGGGTGTCAGTGCGGCAAGCGGCAAATCGGTTCTCCTCAGACCAGCACGAGCTTGCCAAAGGCGCCGGGGTTCCTCTCCTGGCGGGAGCGCCCCGTCCAGGTCAGGCGCAACTGGTCGCTGCCGTCCTCGTCGTAGCTGTTGATGCCGATGTCGAAGCCGATGGCGTCCGGTCTGCCCTCGACCTGGGAGAATACCTCCCACGGGATGGCGCAGTCAACCCGGTAGCCGAACGGCGTGCGGGCGACCTTCACCTTCACGTCGGCATCGTTGGAGGTGCTGAGCTGCGGCTCGGCGCCTTCCTTGGCCGGCGCATAGACGGTCAGGTGCATGACCCCCTGCTCGTATCCGCCGCGTCCGAGCCGGCTGCTCTTGCGGCCGTCGAGGAAGATGCGCAGGTTGTCGGCCTTCTCCCTGCCTTCTATCTTGCCGGCGGCCGGGCGGCGCAGGTCCTCCTCCACGTCGGCGTAGACGTAGAGGTTCTCGTCGTCGTGGGCCACGGCGAAGTCGAAGCTGTGGCCCTTCAGGGCCTGGTCGGCGGAGTGTATCGGGTGCAGCGGCGAGGGCACGTGGAGCGTGCCGGCGCGGCGCGCGTTCGGGTCGAGCGCGTAGGCGTCTGCCCGGCCGGCCGCGGCGGCGATGTGGTGCAGATGCTCCAGCGTCCGGCTGCCGTTGAAGGTGAGCAGGGCATCCAGGCTGAGGGCTTTCAGCGGGGGCCGCACCAGCACGCGCAGGTCCTTGTGGCTGCGCCCGTAGGGCTTCAGCTCCTCGAACCCGAACTTGCCGGGGTCTATCTGGTCCTCGGCGTGGGGCTGGAACTCGACCTCGACCTTCTGCGCCCGGTCGGTGAAGTTCTTCAGGTGGTAGCGGAGAGTGACGTTCAGCATGCCCCGCTTGTCGAGGGATGCGCCGCGCAGCTCGCTCCAGCCGGTGACGCTGCCGGCGCGCTCGTCGAGGACGGCCACGGCCTCCGCGAGGCGTGCGGGGATGTCCAGGTTCTGCGGGCAGGGCTCGACGCACTTGCCGCAGAGCCGGCACAGCGCCGCCTTGCCGTTCAGGGACGCGTAACGGCCCTTGGCGTGGTCGGTCAGTCCGAAGATGCGCTCCAGGTTCAGCATCTCGAAGTTGGCGGGGATGTCCACGCCTTCGGGGCACGGCATGCAGTAGCCGCAGCCGGTGCAGTAGAGGCCGAGGAACTGCTTGCGCTCCTGGATGGCGGCCTCGATCTGCTCGTGGTCCGCCTGGGTGATCTTGGCCGCGCGGGAGACCGTCTCCACGTTCTCCTCGAGCATCTTCATGTCCGACATTCCGGACAGGGCCACGATGACGTTCTCGTTGGAGAGCACGAAGCGGAGCGCCAGCTCCGGAGTGCTCTTGACCTCGCCGACCAGCTCGGCGGCCTTCTCGCTCGGGTAGCCCAAGCGCCCCCCGCCGACCGGTCCCATAATGACCACGCCCTCGTTGTGTTCGGCGGCGTAGGCGATGCCCTCCTCCAGATGGCGGTCCAGCAGGTTGTACTGGCAGGTAATGACGTCGAACAGCCCCGTGTCCACCATCTTCTTGAGGCTCTCGCAGGTGCCGTGGAAGGAGTGGGCGATGTAGCGGATCAGCCCCTGCTCCTTGGCCTTCATCAGTTCCCTATAGAGCCCGTCGTCGCCGGCGAAGCTGCTTTCGTAGCCCTCATAGTTCAGCCCGTGGACGTTGTAGATGTCAATGCAGTCGGTGCGGAGGAACTCGAGCGAGTCCTCCATGTTCTTCCACCAGCCGGCCACGTCCTGCTTGTCGTAGTGGTGGTTCTTGGTGGAGAGGATAACCTGGTCGCGGATGTCCTCCATTGCCTCGCCCAGCACGCGCTGGCTGTCGCTGCCGCAGTAGCCCACGGCGCTGTCGAAGTAGTTGACGCCCAGTTCCACGGCGCGTCGCAGCATCGGGATGGTCTTGTCCCGGTCCACCTCGTCGCTTGACTTCATCGGCAGGCGCATGCAGCCGAACCCGAGCCTCGAGACCTTCAGTCCCGTCCTCCCCAGTATCGCGTACTCCATGACTCTACCCCTCGAATTCCCTGTCAATAAGAAAAGGTTACGTCGGCAGGCTTCCCCCTCAGAACACGCAGGCGAGACAGTAAAGCTCTCGCGCGATCCGGACCCGTCACAGACCTCATCCGCTCTGAGGGCGGAAAGCACTATTATACGGCCCGGTCGCCGGAGCCGCAAATGTCGGAGGACCCCGTCGGCTTGGCAGGCAGGGGGGCGGCGCTGGAGTCCATCGCCTACCAGGTACGCGATGTGCTTGACGTGAGGGCGGCCGTGACCCGTGTGCTGTGAGGGGGGGCTACTCGGATGCCTCATCCGAGTCGTTGGCGAACGCGTAGCGCACGTGGATCGACACGGCCACGAGCAGCACGAAGGCAACGAACACAAAAGGCACGTACGGCCCGAGTTCGACCAGCCTGTCGTGCAGGCGGCCCAGCAGCAACCCCCAGCAGAAGATGGCCAGGTACGTGCCGGCCAGCACCACCAGCACGTTAACCACGGGCCGCAGGCCGATCAGAAAACCGATCACGCACCCCACCAGCGGCCCCGTCATCCAGAACGGGAACCACACGAACAGCAGCAGCCCCGGTATGCCGAACTTCATGATGGTGGACTGGTGGTTCTGCGCCGCGCGGCGTGCGCGGGCCATGGTGTCTTCCAGCGGCTTGATGACGATCAGTTTGCTGTAGGAGAACACGAATAAGGGGTAGAAGAGCAGCACCATGTAGGTCTCGATGATCATGCAGACGATGATGACCGTCCAACGCCCGAGCTGGTTCGCGTAGCCCCACGACATGCCGGCGGCCCGCCCGAAGAACGTGTGAGTGGTCGTCATCGTCAGCAGATTGTTGAACAGCCCGGCCGAGCGGAAACGCACCAGCACGAGTGCCGTGACGTAGAGGACCACTATCAGCACGCCGACCATCAGGACCTTCGCCTCAGGGGAAGATATGACCCGCCGCCACAAGCTGGACTCCACCGCCCCGGCGGAATCGGCCCCCGTCCCGTTGGCATTCGCCTCGTCGGACATCCGTCCCTCGCACATGCGGTCGCACCAACCGTCCCCGCGCCTTCTCCAAATGCGATACTATCCGGTGACACCGATACCGTCAAGGCGGCGTGCAGTTATCCGGGTGAGGGCGTGCGGGGCGGCCCCGGCCCGCGGCGACCGCCAGCCCGATCTCGAGGCGCGGTCCACGTCAGCCGAACGCCCGCGGCAGCTTGTCGAAAAGGACCACCAGCGCGAACGTGGCTATCGGCCCCAGCAGCAGGGATAGCAGGCCCCAGTTGAGCCCGCTCCTGTTCTTGCCCTGGGCGATGCCGGCGTTTATGAAGGCCAACGTGATCCAGCCGACGGCGTATCCTCCGGTCTGCATCCCTGCACTCCTCCGGTGTTCTTGAATCAGCCGCGATGGCCATCCCGCCGCCGGTAATGTGGGCGATCCCGTGAAGGCCGGCCATCTCGAACAGCTCCCGGGAGCCCCATCTCGCCTTCACCCTATGCGCCCAGTTCAGCCTGGAGCTTCTCCAGTTCGTCCGGCTTCATGTTGTAGGCGTGTTCCGGGCCGGGGAATGCGCCGCTCTTTACCTCTTCGCGGTATGCCGTGAACGCCTCCCTGATCTGCTCCGCCAGCCTCGCGTAACGCTTGACGAACTTGGGCGTAAAGGCCTCGAATATCCCCAAAAGGTCGGACACGATCAGCAGCTCGCCGTCGGTGTGCGGCCCTGCGCCGATACCATAGACGGGGATCGACAGACGCTCCCGTATGATGCGGGTGACTTGCGGCGCCACGGCTTCCACCAGCAGGAACATGGCGCCGGCCTCCTGCACCGCCTCCGCATCGGCGATCATCGCCCTGGCGGAATCAACCGTCAGGCCCTGCGCCTTGAAGCCGCCGAGCTGGCCGGAGCTCTGGGGCGTGAGCCCGATGTGGCCGAAGACCACGATCCCCGCCTCCGATATGGCCCGTATCTGTTTGGCGACCCGGCGGCCGCCCTCCAGCTTTACCGCGTCCGCGCCGGCCTCCTGGATGAAGGCGCCGGCATTGCGGACGGCCTCTTCGGCGCTGACCTGATAGCTCAGGAACGGCATGTCGCCGATCACGTAGGTCTGGGGAGCCCCCCGGCGGACGGCGGCCGTGTGGGCGAGCATGATGGGCATGGTCATCTCGGTAGTGCCGCTGTAGCCATAGACGCACATGCCGACCGAATCGCCGACGAGGAGCATGTCAATGCCCGCCTGCTCGGCCAGCGAGGCGGTGGGGGCATCGTAGGCCGTGATCCAGGAGACCTTCTCGCCGGACTCCTTCATCCTGCAAAGGTCCAGCACACTCATCTTTCTCATCCTTCGCTCCCATAAATCGGGACAGTCACCTATTTTCCGGTCTGTAAACGCTTGCGTAACGCCGACATACGACATGAAAAATGGTGACTGTCCCTATTTTTCGCGGATTTGGGCCAGGGCGGCGGCCAGGCCGGGGCGGCCCTTCGCCTCCAGGTCGCACTCGATCGTGATCGGTCCCCGAAACCCCGTGGCGAAGACGGCCTCCAGCAGTCCGTGCAGGTCGGCGGTGCCTTCCCCCGGCATCAGGTGCTCATCATCCATGCCGCGATTATCGTGCAGATGCACTTCCACGATGGGCGCCGGCAGGGCTTCCACAAAGGCCCTGGCGTCCGGCTGCTGGCACCAGCCCCGGCTCAGGGCGATGTGCGCGTGCCCCGTGTCGAGCAGTATGCCCACCTGGTCGCCGGTCCCCAGAAGCGCCGCCGCCAGGCCTTCGGGCGTCCCGATGGGCAGGAAGGGCCAGTTCTCCAGGCCCGGGCGGATGTCGTAGCTGTCCCGCAGCGAAATCAGAAACGCGGTCAGTTCCTCGACAGTCTCGGGGGGCAGCCAGGGCTCGCCTGCGTCCCAGCGAAGGGGCGGGTCGAGCGTCACGTTCAGCGGCGGCAGCCCGGGGCCGCAGACCGCCGCGACGCCGGCCGCCACGTGTTCCTTAAGCAACGCCAGGCCCTCCTGGTCGCCCTCGAGGTCGCCCAGGTAATCGGAGGTCGAGACGTGCAGGCTGCGGTCCAGGTCCATCTCGATGAAGCCCTCGCGCAGCCCGGCGGCCTGCCGCTCCGAGAGCCAGTCCAGGCGCCGCGGGTCGTCCACAGTGCCGACCAGGAAGCTCGCGCCATCGAAGCCCGCTTCCTTCACCACCCGGCAGCACTCCAGCGGCGCCGCCGGCCGCAGCAACCACGTTGCGTAGAACAGCGGCACGTTTCTGTGCGTCATCAGCCAGCCCATGCGCGTCTACTCCCAGGCCTGCTTGTGGTCGTCGGGGACCCTGTCGAGGTCGGCCGCGCCCGCGTTCGACTCGACCTGCTGGACGCTCTTGCATCCGGGGATGACGCAGGTGACGGCCGGATGCGTCAGGCACCAGGCCAGCGCCCATTGCGCCATCTCCATGCCGTCCGGCACCTCCGCCTCCTTGATCTTCTGCACTTGCTCGACGGTGGACCGGATGCGTTCGCGGTCGCGCCCGGAGCGCACGTCGTTGTCCGGGAAGGTGGCGTCGGGCCCGTACTTGCCGCTCAGGAAGCCGCTGGCCAGGGGCACCCGCGCCAGCACCCCCAGGTCCTGCTCCTGGCAGGACGGGAAGACGCGCTCCTCCGGCTTGCGGTCGAGGCGGTTGTAGACGACCTGGATGACCGAAACGCCGACCTCCATTGACTTAGCGGTCTCGTAGAGGTTGTCGTTGTAGCCGATCGAGGTGCCCAGGTGGCGCAGCTTGCCGGCCTCCACCTGTCGCTGGAGCATCTCCCAGAGCCCCTCGGTGTCGAAGTCCTCATCCGAGCCGGAGTGGAACTGCAAGATGTCGAGGTAGTCGGTGCGCAGCGCGCGCAGGGAATCCTCTATCGTCCGGCGCACCTCGTCGGGCTTCCAGCCGCGCACGTGGCCGAACTTCGTCGCGATGATCCAGTCCTCGCGCCGCTGCCCTTCCAGGAACTTGCCGATCAGGGCCTCCGACAGGTGGTCTGGGCCGTAGCAGGCGGAGGTATCTATCAGGTTGATGCCCAGTTCCCTGGCGCGGGCCAGCATGGCGTCAACCTCGTCCTGGGCGAAATCCTTCCCCCAGTCCCCGCCGAACTGCCACGTCCCCACGCCGACCACCGAGACCTTCAAGTCCGTTCTGCCCAGCCTTCGGTACTTCACGGCCCTTTCCCGCTCCATCGGACGAACGGCACTCACCGCAGAGAACGCGGAGGTCGCAGAGGAAGAAACGCAGGGGGCAATGCTCTCACACCCACATGGGTTGCGCCACCGTCCTGCCCCCATGACACGTCCATTCTACTCAGCTACGGCGTTCGCGTCGACTGCCCTTCCGCAGGGCCGGCCCCAATGGTCCATGTCTCCGTTCTCTGCGTTCTCTGCGTTCTCTGCGAGCTCTGCGGTTGGACGCGTTGTTTCACCTGCCCCCCAAGTCCGGCAGCGACGCGAACTCCGGGACGTGGACCTGGTAGACGTTCCCGTAGCCGGTGGCGTCGCTGGTGTAGATGACGTAACTGCCGTCGGGGCTGAAGCGCGGGTGAACGTGCACCACCTGGACGAGGAAGCTGCTCCGGTGCTCGCACAGCACGCCCGGCCCGTCGAAACGCTCGCCGTCCCACTGCCAGATGCGG
>JAUVVP010000168.1 GCA_030604585.1 Planctomycetota bacterium
AAGCAGTCGCCCGACATCGCCCTCGGAGTGGATGCCAGACCCGACGCCGGCAAGGAACAGGGCGCCGGGGACCAGGGCATGATGGTGGGCTTCGCCTCCAACGAGAGCCCGGAACGGATGCCCCTGCCCATCATGCTCGCCCATCGCATCATGATGCGGGCCCGGCAGGTGAGGGAGGAGGGCATCCTGGAGTTCCTGCGCCCGGACGGCAAGACGCAGGTCACCGTCCGCTACGAGGGCCTCCGCCCGGTTGGCCTCGAGACGGTCGTGCTGAGCCTCCAGCACGATCCGGACGTGAGCCGCCGCGAGCTGGAAGAGGCCTACGTCGAGCAGATCGTCCGGCCCTGCCTGCCCGAGCAGTTTGCCGGCGACAACGTCACCTACCACATCAACCCGACGGGGCGATTCGTGATCGGCGGCCCCCACGGAGACTGCGGCTTGAGCGGCCGCAAGATCATCGTTGACACCTACGGCGGACGTGCCCGACACGGCGGCGGCTCCTTCAGCGGCAAGGACCCCAGCAAGGTGGACCGCAGCGCAGCCTATGCGGCCCGCTACGTCGCCAAGAACATCGTGGCGGCCGGACTCGCCGACGTCTGCGAGGTGCAGATCGCTTACGCCATCGGCGTTGCCCGCCCGGTCTCGGTCCACGTCAACACCGAAGGCACGGCGCGCGTGCCGGAGCAGCGCATTACCGACCTGATACGCGAGTGCTTCGACCTGCGACCACGCGCCATCATTGAGACCCTGGACCTGCTGCGCCCCATCTACAAGAAGACGGCGGCGTTCGGCCATTTCGGACGCGACGAGCCGGAGTTCACCTGGGAGCGAACCGACAAGGCCGACCTGCTGCGCGACAGGGCCGGACTGTGAGCGAGCGAACTGCAGAGCGCGCACTGACCATTCAAGGCTGAGAAGAAGGGGGCTGACCCCGTCCGTTAAGGCGTCTGACCCCCTTCTTCCAATGACTCGGGAGAGCAAATGGACTACGACGTAGTTGACCCGTCCCTGGCGGCGGAGGGCGTTCGCCGGGTCAGTTGGGCGGACCAGGCGATGCGCGTGCTGGCGGAAGTGCGCAGGAGGTTTGAAGAAGAGAAGCCCCTCGAAGGCGTGCGGATATCCGGCTGCCTGCACATCACGGCGGAGACGGCCAACCTGGCCCGTACGCTGCGGGCCGGCGGGGCCGAGGTCGTCCTGTGCGCCTCCAACCCGCTCAGCACGCAGGACGACGTTGCGGCCGCCCTGGTCGAGAAGTACGAGACGCCCGTCTTCGCGCGCCGCGGGGAGGATGAGCAGACCTACTACGACCACATCGCCAGCGCCCTGGCCCACGAGCCCAACGTGACCATGGACGACGGGGCGGACCTGGTTACCACGGTCCTGACAAAGCGCACCGACCTGGCCCCAGGCATCGTCTGCAGCACGGAGGAGACCACAACGGGCGTGAACCGGCTGCGGGCGATGGAGAGCGAAGGCGTGCTCCGGTTCCCCGTCTTTGCCGTGAACGACGCACAGACGAAGCACTTCTTCGATAACCGCTACGGCACCGGTCAGAGCACCACGGACGGCATCATGCGGGCCACGGGAATGCTGCTGGCCGGCATGAAGGTCGTGGTGGCCGGCTATGGGATGTGCGGGCGCGGCCTGGCGCTGCGCATGAAAGGAATGGGGGCCCAAGTGGTCGTCACCGAGGTCAGCCCGCTACGGGCGCTGGAGGCCGCGATGGACGGCTTTGAGGTGCTGCCCATGGACGATGCGGCCTCGCGCGGGGACCTCTTCGTCACCCTGACCGGCAACGCCGCCGTGCTGCGCAAGGAGCACTTCCTGAAGATGCGGGACGGCGCCCTGCTGGCCAACTCGGGCCACTTCAACGTGGAGATAAACATCAGCGACCTGGCCGACCTGGCCGAGGACATCGTTCGTGGGGTCCGCCCCAACGTTGACGAGTTCCGCCTGGCGGACGGCAAGCGCATCTACCTGCTGGCTGAAGGGCGGCTGATAAACCTGGCGGCCGCCGAGGGCCACCCCGCCGGCGTGATGGACATGAGCTTCGCGCTTCAGGCGCTCACGGCCGAGTACGCCGTGCAGAATCGCGGGAAGCTCCCCGCCGCCGTGCACCGCGTGCCGCAGGAGATAGACGAATGGGTGGCCCGCCTGAAGCTCCAGACGATGGGCATAGCCATTGACACCCTGACCGAACGCCAGCGTCAATACATGGCCGGCTGGCAGGAAGGCACCTAAGGGGCTATTGCGAAGCCCCGTTCGTGATGAGGCCGAGCGAGGAGCCGGAGGGCAAGGCGGCAGGCGCAAAACGCCGGAAGCGTGGCTGAAGCCACGTTGAGGACGTTTTGCGCCGACAACACAGCCATCGGGCTTCGCAGCCGGCCGCAGTAGATCCGGGTTTTGCAGTAGCCCCTTAGTGGGATGCGAGCAGTTCATGGGCACGTGGGGCGAGCGCGCGCAACTTGCGTGGGACGCCCTGGCCAGGAAACCGACCAGGGGGATACCGTCCCGGGGAATCCACGTCATGGACGTGCCGTTCGTGGAGCAGGTGACGGGGCGCGCACCCGGCGACTACGCCCGCGACCCGGACGCCGTTTACCTGGCCTTCCAGGCGCTTGCCGGGACGTGTTACATCGACCAGTATATCCCCGAGAATCCCCTCACGATGGGTCAGGAGGGCTTCGAGTCCTCCAGCCCCCGCAGCGCGACCACCGGCGCCGAACGCATCGTCGTTGACGGCATGGAGATCGCCTCGCCCGAAGACGTCGTCGAGCACATGGAGCGGGTGGTCTTTCCGCAGAGGGCGACGGAGATCGAGTCCTTCGATCCCGACGACCCCGCGCGCATCGAGCGGATGGTGGCTGCGGAACGTGAGGTGCAGCGCCGCTTCGGCAGGGACATCCTGAAGGGCCCCTACGCGGGCGGCTTCCAGAGCTTCCCTTGCCTCCACTACAGCACCTACGGCTATGCCGGCTACTTCATGGCATACGGGCTGTATCCCGAGGTGATGGAGAAGGACTTCCGCCAGCAGGCCGACCTGGCGGCGCTCAGGAACCGGGCCGCTGCGCGGGCCATCGTCGAAGGCGGGCTGCCGCGACAGGTCCGCCTCGACCACGACATGGCCGACTCACGCGGCACGCTCGTGGACATCAGGACGCTCGACGAGATATGGTTCCCCCACTTCGCCCGGGCCATCCGCCCGCTTCTGGACGCCGGCATACGCCTGCTGTGGCATTGCGACGGGAACCTGATGGAAATGGTGCCCCGGCTGCTCGAGGCCGGCATCGGCGGCTTCCAGGGGTTCCAGTACGAGGACGGGATGGACTACGAGCGCATCTGTCGCATGACGGACCGGAACGGGGAGCCGCTGGTGATCGAGGCGGGCGTCTCCGTCACCCGGACGCTGCCCTTCGGCACGAGGCAGGACGTGGCCGGGGAGCTGAAATGGCTGGTGGAGAAGGGGCCCCGGACGGGCCTCTTCCTGGGGGCGAGCAGCAGCATCGTGCCGGGCACCAGGCGCGACAACGTACTGGCCCTGATGGAGGGTCTGAACCACTACCGCGAGCACGGCCGCCCGGAGGCGCACACGACGCCCTGAGGGAAAGAACGAAGCTGTGGCCGCGGCGGGATCGTTGCTCGTTGCTCGTTGCGCGTTGCTCGTGGCTGGCGGTGGACCGCCCCCCGGCGGCGGCCCGTCGGTTTGAACGGAGGCCGGTTTCTGTTAGAATGCAGCGCCTGAGGAGTTGTTGTATGCTGAGGACGCTCTTGGGGTCCCCGCCGTTGCCCACCTGCCTCGCGTAGTCACGGACCGATGGCTCAGGAACAGATAAAGTCAGTGCAGGGAACCGAAGACGTGCTCCCCGGCCGGTGGGGGCACTGGCGAGCCCTGTACGCGACCGCGCGACGGCTCTTCGAGCGCTACGGCTACGGGGAGATACGCACGCCCATATTCGAGGACACGCGCCTGTTCGTCAAGGGCACGGGCGAGACGACGGAGATCGTCGAGAAGCAGATGTACTCGATCCCACGGGCGGGCACGACCACCACGCCGGGCGCCGAAGTGGCCGTAGAAGGGATAACGCTCCGGCCCGAGGGGACGCCTCCGGTGATCCGCAGCTACCTGGAGCATAACCTGCACAAGCAGCGCTCGTTCCAGAAGCTCTACTACATCGGGCCGATGTTCCGGCGCGAGCGCCCGCAGAGGGGCAGGCTGCGCCAGTTCCACCAACTGGGCGTGGAGGCCATCGGCAGCGACAGCCCGCTGCTGGACGCCGAGACCATTATCCTGGCGGCGGACATCCTCCGGGAGGTCGGCCTCAGCGGGTCCAAGACCTTCATCAACTCAATGGGCTGCGCCGAATGCAGGCCGGCGATGCGCCGAAGGCTCCACGCAGCGCTGGCGCAGCGCCTCGGCGAACTGGGCGAGGACGACCGGGAACGGCTCCAGCGGAACGTCTTCCGCGTGTTGGACAGCAAGGACGAACGCAGTCAGGCAATCGTCGCCGACCTGCCGCCGATCACGGCAGACCTCTGCCCGGCCTGCGCGGCGCACTACGACCAGGTCAAGGCCGCTCTGGCGACGGCTGGTCTGGAGTTCGAAGAGGACGGCCACCTGGTGCGCGGGCTGGACTACTACACGCGGACCGTCTACGAGATCAAGCACGAGAGCCTCGGGGCGCGCGACACGCTGTGCGGCGGCGGCCGCTACGACGACCTGGTCAAGCTGCTGGGCGGCCCTCCGATGCCGTGCGTGGGGTTTGCCATGGGCGCGGAGGCGACCATCCTGGCCATGGAGGGCGAGCTGGGCGCTGCGCCTGAATCCAGCATGCGGCCGGGCGTCTACGTGGTCTGCTTCGCCGAGGAGGCGCGCCGCGCCTGCTTCGAGCTGGTGCAGGAGCTTCGCCGCGCGGGGATGAGCGCCGACATGGACTTCGAGGGCCGAAGCCCCAAGGCGCAGATGCGCGCCGCCAACAGGCTGGGCGCGCCGATCTGCCTGTTGATGGGACCTGACGAACTGAACGCCAACAAAGTGACGATAAAGGCCATGGCGGCAAAGAAGCAGTGGTCCGTGGATCGCAGCGAACTGGTGCGGGAGCTTGAGGCGCAGTCGCTCGGTCTGCGTGGTGAGGGGACATGAAATGAGCGAACAAAGGACTCAGGACCTTATCGAGCAGTTGGCCAGCTTCAGGACTCGGAGCGCCGCTGCGGACCAACTGGTGGCCATGGGGCGGGATGCGGTGGCCCCCCTGCTGGCGGCGCTCGAACAGGAGGGCCTCCAGAGCGCCAAGTGGACGGTGCTGAACTGCCTCGGCGACCTGGGCGCAGAGCGGGCCGTGCCCGTCATAGCTTCCCACCTGGAGCGGAGCAACTACCGGACGGTGGCCCACGACGCGCTGGTGAAGATAGTGGGCCGCGACCTGGGCCCGGTGCCCGCCGAGTGGCTGCGCTGGGCGGAGCGGCGGACCGCTGAGGTGGGCCGGCCGGTCGGCGCGCCCGGGGAAGCGGGCGCCGCTTACGGCGCCTTGAACAACGAGAAGCTGATGGCGCTGGCCCTGGAAGGAACCTGCGTCCGGTGCAGCGAAGAGGAGCGGGACCGGTTCCTGGTGGACCTGCCCCTGGCGGGCGGCCGGGATCAGCAGGTCACGGTGGTCTTCGGCTCTGTGGACCATGAGGGCGCCGAGATCGTCATCATCTACTCCGACTGCGGCCAGGCCCGCGCCGAG
>JAUVVP010000062.1 GCA_030604585.1 Planctomycetota bacterium
CAGCACCCCAGAGCCTGGAGAGTCGGCTCAGAATGATTAGGAGCATGACCGGTTTCGGCTCCGCCGAGGTCCAGTGCGAGCAGTGGACCGTGCGCGTGGAGGCGCGGTCGGTCAACCACAGGGAGCTCCAGTTGACGTGCCGGCTGCCGGATGTCTTTCAGCTTAAGGAGCTGGAACTGCGCAAGCTCCTCGAGCGGAAGATCCGCCGCGGGCACGTGTACCTGGTCCTGAGCTGCCGGCCCCGGTCGGGTCAAAGCGAGGTGCTCGTTGACGAGGAGCGGCTGAAAGCTTACATACGCACCCTCAGAAGCGTGGCCGAATCGGAGGAGATGCCCTTTCAGCTTGACCTGGCCACGCTGATGCGGCTGCCGGGCGCGCTGAAAGACATGACGACGGGCGATGAGCTGCGGGACGTGCTCTGGCCGCACGTGGTGGCGGCGACCGAGGCGGCCGTAGACTCGCTGACGGAGATGCGCTCCACAGAGGGGGCTAACCTGAGCCGCCAGCTCGAGGATATCTGCGCCGCCATGGAAAGGCTGGTGAACGCTGTGCAGCAAGGCCGGCCGGCCCTGATGGCCAGCTACCGCGACCGCCTGAAGGAACGGGTCGAGAGGCTGCTGGAAGGGACCGATGTGCCGGTCAATGAGGACTCGCTGGCGCGCGAGGTGGCCTTCTTTGCGGATCGCTCCGACGTGAGCGAAGAGATCGAGCGCCTGCGAAGCCATCTGGCGCAGTTGCGAGAGGCGCTGGAGAGCGAGGAGGCGCCTGTGGGGCGGAAGATCGAGTTCCTGGGCCAGGAGATGCTCCGCGAGGCGAATACCATGGCGGCGAAGGTCCCCGCCGGCGCGCAGGTCAGACAGGTGCTGGAACTGAAGAGCGAGATCGAGCGCCTGCGGGAACAGGCGCGAAACGTGGAATGACGGCGGAGTTCAGGCGACCTCGGGCAGTCCGATTGCAGCGGATGGTTGAAAAGGGCATCGCCGGGCGGCTGGTAAACCCCCAAAGGGTCTTCGTGCTCTCGGGCCCCAGCGGGGTGGGCAAGAACACCATTGCCGAGCGGCTCTGCCGGCAGGGAAGGGCGGTCAGGGCTGTGACGGCCACCACCCGCCCGCCCCAGGCGAGCGAGGTGGACGGTGAGGACTACCACTTCGTGGGCGAAGAGGAGTTCCGCCGGTGGATTGAAGAGGGACGATTGGTCGAGCACACCAACTACCTCGGCCACTACTACGGCACGCCGCTGGCCTCGGTCAACGAGGCCGCCGCCTCCGGCCGACCCGTCATCCTGACCATAGACGTGGACGGTGGCCTTCAGATCAAGCAGAAGTGCCCGCAAGTGGTGCTGATCTTCGTTGAGCCTCCCTCGGAGGAGGAACTGAAGAGGCGGCTGCGGGACAGACGGCGCGACGACACGGTGAGCATCGAACAGCGCCTGCGCCGTGCCCGACAGGAGTACGAGTACGCCGACAAGTACGACTTCCGCGTCGTCAACGACGACCTGGAGCGGGCCGTTGAAGAGATCGCGCAGATCATGGCGCCTCAGTGCACACCCGAAGACAAAGGTTCTCCATAAGTGAGGAGGTCCGTATGAGGCAGAACGAGGAAGGCCGCGTCGAAGAGCTAAGCAAGCTGGTGGGCGGCAGGTTCAAGCTCACCGCCCTTATTCAAAAGCAGGCGCGCGAGTACTACATGGGCGGCCGAACCTTCATGCCCAGCGTGCGTAACTTCGACGAGCTTTTCAACTTCGTCCTCGACGAGATCGAGGAGGGTAAGATCGAGCTGTTGCTGCCGGCACCGCCCGAGGCGGAAGAGGCGGAAGAGCCCGAAGACGAGGAAGAACTCGTCGAGCAGTGACAGGCCGGCGGGCCGCCCTCCCCTGAAAGGATGCACCCATGGGCACCGAATCGGCGGGCAAGAACATCATCCTCGGCGTCACGGGCAGCATCGCCGCCTACAAGGCCGCCACCATCCTGCGCGGGCTGATGGCACGGGGGCACGTCGTCCGCGTGGTCATGACGCCCTCGGCCCAGCGGCTGGTGACGCCCACGACGTTCCGCTCGCTGTCGGGCCGGCCGGTCGTCACCGAGATGTTCGTCGAGGGAGGGCAGGTCAGCCTCCAGCATGTTGAACTGGCCGAATGGGTGGACGCGCTGGCGGTGGCCCCCGCCACGGCCAACTTCATGGGGAAGATAGCCAACGGCATCGCCGACGAGGTCCTCAGTTGCACCTGGATGGCCTGCGACTGCCCGAAGGTGCTCGCCCCCGCCATGAACGACCGGATGTGGGCCGGCGATGCGGTGCAGCGCAACTGCCGTTACCTGCGCGAGCTGCCGGGCGTCCGCTTCATAGAGCCGATCGAGGGCAAGCTGGCCAGCGGACGGGTGGCCATGGGCCACCTGGCTCCCGTGGAAGAGATCGTTGAGGTCATTGATTCGGTAGCGGGGGCTGCCTGAGCCGCTGCATTCATCTTCGCAATCGTCGTCCTCGTCCTCCTCCTCGGGAAACTCCGCACGACCGAGCACGAGTAGGGGGCTATTGCGAAACCCCGTTCGTGACGAGGACGAGCGAGAAGCCCGAGGGCAAGGCGGCAGGCGCAAAACGCCGGAGGCGTAGCTGAAGCCACGTTGAGGACGTTTTGCGCCGACAACACAGCCATCGGGCTTCGCAGCCGGCCGCAGTAGATCCGGGTTTTGCAATAGCCCCCAAGAGCAGGAGTACGAGCGAATGCGCGACGCATCATCTGAGGACCGCATCCGGCTGTTGGTCCGGCGTAAGGAGGGCTGCGAGGACCTGCCGCTGCCGCGATATCAGAGCCCCGGGGCCAGCGGGATGGACCTGCACGCTGCGGTGGACGGCGAGCTCATCATCGAGCCCGGCCAGGTCAAGCTGGTCCCCACCGGCCTGCACATCGCCGTGCCCCCCGGTTACGAGGCGCAGGTGCGGCCCCGAAGCGGCCTGGCGCTGAAGAGCCGCATTACCGTACTCAACACTCCCGGCACGGTGGACAGCGACTACCGCGCCGAGGTCGGCGTCATACTGGCCAACTTCGGCGACGAGCCGTTCGCCGTCAAGCGCGGCATGCGCATCGCCCAGATGGTCATCTGCCGCACGCACCAGGTGGAAGTGGTCGAGGTCGAGGAACTGGACGAGACCGAACGCCACCTCGGCGGCTTCGGCTCCACAGGGCTTCAGTGATGAAGCCCAGGCTCGGCGGGCCCGCCCATGGCTTACGCTGAGCGCAGAGATGCCGGGTGCCACGCTCAAGCTCTGCTTGGGCGTGCGCGGGCCGGGTCTCCTGTCCTGAGCACCGCCAAGCTTACCGGAGGACGTTGAGATCGCCGGGGGAGACGGGTAGTCTTCCCCGTTGGTCATCCTGACCCAGGGAGAGGCCGTCATGCAGAAAGTGCAGATAACGCCGTTCCGGCCCATCTACCCCTCGCCGGCCGCGCTGATAACGTCCGTGGACGGGGACGGCAAGGCAAATATCGTCACGCTCGGCGAATGCTTCAACATCAGCATCGCCCGCCCGGTGATCGTCGGCATCGCCATCCGCACCGCCACCTATTCCCACGGCCTGATACGACGGCAGGGCGAGTTCACCATCAACCTGCCCACGGCGGACCTCCTGGAGAAGGTGGACGGGATAGGGTCGGTCAGTGGGCGGGACTGCGACAAGTTCGAGCGGTTCGGCCTGACCCCGCTGCCCGCCCGGCAGGTGGCCCCGCCCCTGATCGCCGAATGCCCCCTGAACGTGGAATGCAAGGTGCTGGGCGAGCAGGAGGTCGGCGACCACCAGCTCTTCCTCGGCCAGGTGCTGGTCGAGCACGTGGACGCCGACCGGCTGGACGAGGCCGGCAAGCCCGACCCGCGCAAGCTCGACATGCTCATCTACGCCGCCAACAACTACTTCGCCGCCGGAGGATGGCTCGGCACCCACGGCTTCACCCGGCGCTGAAGGGACTGCGAGAGCTTTGCTCGTCGGCGACTGACGCATTGACAGCGCCGGCGGCGCACGTTGGCATGAGAGGAGGTGGGTGGAATGGTGGTGCACCGGAAGCGATACCGTGCCGGGCGCAGCGCTGGAGTGTGGGGGCTGCTTGCGGCGGGGCTCGCCGTGGCCTGCCTCATGGCGACCGGCCTCGCAGCGGCCGAGAAGTCCGCGGCGGCCGACCTGGTGGCATTGGCCCCGGAAGGCTCCTGGGGAGTGCTGGTGCTGGACGTGCCCAGAATCATGGCCCTGTCACCTGTGCAGACCATGAAGCAGCAGGGGGCCGAACTGCCGCCCGAACTCGACAAGATCGAGGCGGCCGCCTTCTTCCTGCTGCCCATGGAACCGCCGCTGGACGATTATGACGCTCCGCTGTGGTGCGGCATTGTCAAACTCGCGCCGGGCGGCGCGGACCTGATCAAGGGCCGCTTCGCCGACATGGTGGAGTTCGAGGTCGACGGCGTCACGGCCTACGAGGGAGGTGACGCGATGTTCGCGCTGGTTGACGACTCCACGCTGGTGCTTGGCGGCGACGAGGATGCGCTGACTTCCGCCATCCGGGCCTGCCGGCGGGGAGACGCGACTGATGCTGAGCCGGAGCTGCTTCAAGGTCTGGATCCGTCCGCTGCGGACGCGGTTTACGGCAGCGTCATGCTCCCGGCGTCCGTTGAGGAACTGCTCGGCGCGGTCGACCTGGAGGACGCCCCGCAATGGGCCCTGGGCATCAAGGGAGGCGCGCTCGCCGTCGCCATGGGTGAGGTGTTCAAGATCCGCGGCGTGGTCTGGCTGGCCAGCGCCGACGACGCAGAGCAGATGGTCAGAGAGGCCCAGGAAGGGATAGAAAAGGCCAAGGCCGAACTGAACGAGCAGATCCGCGCGGAGCCCATGTTGGCCCTGGTGATGCAGCCCCTCTTCGCCATTCTGGACAAGCTGCAGTTCTCGGCGGAAGGCGCTGAGTTCCGCGCCGGCATCGAACTGAGCCAGGGGGAGTTCACGAGCGTGTGGGGCATAGTGGCTATGCCTCTCATGTTCATGCGCGGGCACGCGGAGTTCGAACCCGATGTGGGCGCTACGGGGGACAAGGCCAACCTGCACAACATAGGGCTTGGCATCGCCATGTGGTGCGTCGATCACGACGACGAGTACCCACCCAACCTGGAGGTACTGGTGCAGCACGGGTATCTCGACGGCGAAGGCGTGTTCTTGGACCCCGGAGACTGGGAGCCCGTTGAGCGCGGCGAGCAGGGCTACGCCTACAGCTACGACTACGCAGGCCCGATCCCGATTGACGCCCCGTCCGGGCTCATCATGTGCTGTACGCGAAAGGGCGTCTACGAGGAGGGCCGCCACGTCCTCTACGTGGATCAGGTTGTCGACTGGGTCACCGAGGAGGAACTGCACAGGCCTGCAGGCGCGCGCGGCATGTCCCTGGCCGAATGCTACCAGTGGATGGTTGACAACTGGGAAGGTGAGCTGAGCGACGACGACGACGCGAGGCTCCGCAAGTTCTACGAGATCGAGGACTGAGTGCCTCTCGGCGCCGTTGCTTGAAAGCTGCTGCCGCACGCTGTAAGCTGGACGATGCGGCTCTTCAGATAGGGGCACGGCGCGCCGTGCCCTTGCTTTTGGGGTATCTTCCCCATGGGCGACACCCTGACCTACAAGATCATCCGGGCGCACCTGGTCGAGGGAACGGCCGAGCCGGGCCAGACCATCGCGCTGCGCATTGACCAGACGCTCACCCAGGACGCCACGGGCACGGCCGCCTACCTCCAGTTCGAAACGATGGGCGTTGACCGCGTCCGCACCGACCTGTCGGTCAGCTACGTTGACCACAGCATGCTCCAGGCCGGCCCGGAGAACGCGGACGACCACCGCTACCTCCAGTCGGTGGCGGCCCGCTACGGCATCGTCTTCAGCAGGCCGGGCAACGGCATCTGCCACCAGGTGCACCTGGAGCGCTTCGGCGTGCCGGGCAAGACGCTGCTGGGCAGCGACAGCCACACGCCCACTTGCGGCGGCCTGGGGATGATGGCCATTGGCTCCGGCGGACAGGACGTCGCGTGCGCCATGGCCGGCATGCCGTTCTCCATGACGGCCCCGCCGGTCGTGAAAGTCCACCTGACCGGCGAGCTGCAGCCCTGGGTGACCGCCAAGGACGTCATCCTGGAGCTGCTGCGTCGCCTGAGCGTCAAGGGCGGCGTCGGGAAGGTGTTCGAGTACGACGGCCCCGGCGCCATGACGCTGTCGGTTCCGGAAAGGGCCACCATCACCAACATGGGCGCCGAGCTGGGCGCCACGACGAGCATATTCCCCTCGGACGAGGTGACGGCGGGCTGGCTGCGCGCGCAGGACAGGGCGCAGCATTTCCGCGAGTTGGCCGCTGACCCGGACGCGGAATACGACGAGGTCGTGGAGCTGGACCTCGCGAGTGTCGAGCCACTGGTGGCGCTCCCCCACAGCCCGGACAACGTGGCGCCGGTCGGCGAGGTGGCGGGAACTGCCGTGGACCAGGTCTGCATCGGAAGCTGCACGAACTCCTCGTTCGGCGATCTGGCGCTGACGGCGGCGCTGCTGGAAGGGCGCAAGGTTGACCCGCGCGTCAGTCTGACCATATCGCCCGGCTCGCGGCAGGTGCTGGAGATGATCGCCGCGGGCGGCCGGCTGGCCTCGATGGTCTGCGCCGGGGCGCGCGTGCTGGAGGTGGCCTGCGGGCCGTGCATCGGCATGGGCCAGGCGCCGCCGAGCGGGGGCGTGACGCTGCGCACGTTCAACCGGAACTTCGAGG
This sequence comes from Planctomycetota bacterium, assembly GCA_030604585.1. Taxonomy (GTDB): domain Bacteria; phylum Planctomycetota; class Brocadiia; order SM23-32; family SM23-32; genus JAUVVP01. The sequence continues at coordinate 6,774 of JAUVVP010000062.1, forward strand.
CCCGGACCGGCACGCCGGACGGGCAGTGCTACCTGTGCAGCCCGCCGACGGCTGTGGCCTCGGCTCTGGCCGGCTGCATCACGGACCCGCGCACGCTCGGCGAGCCGCCGGCCGTCGAGCAGCCGCAGAGCTTCGAGTCCGACACTGCCGGGTTCATCTTCCCGCCGCAGGACGGCGCGGGAGTCGAGATAGTCCGTGGGCCGAACATCAAGCCCATCCCCCGTCGCGGGCCGCTGGCCGACTCCCTGGAGGGCGAGGTACTGCTGAAGCTGGACGACAACATCACCACCGACCACATCATGCCGGCCGGCGCCAGGATACTGCCGCTCCGCTCGAACATCCCGGCCCTCAGCGAGCACGTCTTCGAGCGGGTTGATCCGGATTTCCCGCGGCGCGCCCGCGAGGCCGGCGGAGGATTCGTGGTCGCCGGTGAGAACTACGGCCAGGGCTCCAGCCGCGAGCACGCCGCCCTGGCCCCCATGTACCTCGGCCTGAAAGCCGTCATCGCCAAGAGCTTCGCGCGCATCCACCGGGCGAACCTGATAAACTTCGGCATCGTGCCATTCACCTTTGCGGACCCCGACGACCATGGCCGCGTCGGGCAGGGCGACCGACTGGTGGTCGAGGACGTGCCCGCGAGACTGCGTGAGGGCTCGCTTACCGTCCGCGACGAGACGGGCGGCTTCGGTTTCGCGGTCCGCTGCGACCTGAGCGACAGGGAGAGGGAGATCGTGCTGGCCGGCGGCCGGCTGAATCTGATGCGACAGACCAGTTGTTAGTTGTTAGTTGTCAGGTGCTCGTTGCTCGTTGTTAGTGGGGACGGGTGATGCTCGTGCCCAACCACGAGAAACGAGCAACGAGAAACGAGAAACCAGCAACCAGGCGCCACGCGGGTGAGAGAGACATGGTGACGCTCCCGACGAAGGAACCGCAGATACCTGCCGAAGGCGAGCCCATCGGGTTCGCCGACGGCCGGCTCCGCGTGCCGGACCTCCCCATCATCCCCTTCATCGAAGGCGACGGCATCGGGCCGGACATCTGGCGCGCCGCCCGGCTCGTGACGGACGCGGCCGTCCGGAAGTCCTACGGCACCGACCGGAAGATATGCTGGACACAGATCTACGCCGGCGACCGCTCCATCGAGTTGTTCGATGACTGGATTCCCGAAGAGACGTTCGACGCAATCCGCCGCTTCCGCGTGGCCATCAAGGGCCCGCTGACCACGCCCGTGGGCGGCGGCTTCCGCAGCGCCAACGTGACGCTTCGCCAGACGCTGGACCTTTACGCGTGCGTGCGGCCGGTCTTTTGGGTGCCCGGCGTGCCTTGCCCGGTCAAGGAACCTGAGAAGCTGGACGTGGTGGTCTTCCGCGAGAACACCGAGGACGTCTACGCGGGCATCGAATTCCGCAGCGGCTCGCCGGAGGCCCGCAAGCTGGAAGCCTTCCTCAGGGATGAGCTGGGCCGGCCGGTGCGCGAGGGCTCCGGCATCGGC
>JAUVVP010000347.1 GCA_030604585.1 Planctomycetota bacterium
AGGCGCTTGTGCTGGTAGCGCGGGTCGCAGGTGACCAGCCCGCCGGCGGCGCCCGACGGCCAGCGGTCCTCGTCGTAGAGCCATGCCTCCATGCCCAGCTTGCGGGCCTCATCCACGCACGCCTCGACCATGCGGAACCACTCGTCGGACAGGTATTCGGTGGCCAGGCCGACCCGCGAGTGCATGAAGAACCCGCCCAGGCCCATGCGGTGCATGATGCGTATCTGGCGCCTCAGCTCCTCCGCCTCCAGCCTGCCGTTCCATGCCCAGAAGGGCTTTCCGCGGTAAGCCGATCCCGGATTCTTGAACACTTCCCTCAGTTCGTCCATTCGTCAGGTCCGTCCTTTCTCAGCGCAAGGGCGGTTCGCGAGCCGCCCCTATGGGCCCTCGGGCGGGACGAACAGGCGCCTCGCCTGGTCCATGATGTAGATGCTCTCGGTCCACAGCTCGCCGCTCGGCGTCTGCTCGATGGCGCTGAAGCAGGTGTGCAGCGTCGAGCTGAGGATGTCGCAGTAGTGGATCAGCACGGCCTCGGCCGTGCGGGGCAGCACGGGCGAGCCCCACTCGAACTTGCCGTGATGGCTCAGCACTATGTGCAGCAGCAGCCCCTTCAGGCGCGCCGCCTCCTGGGCCCCTTCGGCGGGGACGTGCGGCTTGACCGCGCCGTCCCACAGGTTGCTGACCATCGAGCCGCTGATGAAGATGTGGTCGAGCAGCTCTCCGGTCTCGGTGCGCTCGCTGATGCCGGCCACCAGGCGGTAGGACTTCACCTTGCCCGCGTCGTGCAGGGCGGCGCCGCACAGCAGCAGCTCGCGGTCGAAATCCCCGCCGTGGATGCCGCTGATCCCGTCGGCCAGGTTCCAGACCTCGAGGGTGTGCTCGATCAGGCCGCCCCGGTAGTTGTGGTGATGGCGGCTGGCGGCGGGGCTCTCCTTGAACTGGGCGGCGAAGCTCGCGTTGCCGTGGAACTCGGCCATCAGCCGCTTCAGGTGCGGGTTCGAGAACTCGTCCCGCTCCCAGTTGAAGAGCGTCTCGAAGGCCGCGTCCACGTCTATGTCCGTGGTGCGCACGTGCCCGGACAGGTCGTATTCCTCGGGCGAGAGGACCTTGTAGCGCTGGATGTTGAGCTGTTTCTTGCCGCGGTATTCGTCCACGCGGGCCAGCACTTCGAGCCCCTTGCCGGACTGGATGGCGGCCCCGATGTTGTCGGCCCAACCCTTGCCCTCTACCTGCCGTCCGCCCTCGCAGTTCAGGGTCAGGCCGTAGTAGTTCTGCCCGCGCCGGTCCACCTGGAGCCTGGCGTCGGCGACCAGGAAGACTTCGTCGCTGACCAGTTGGCCCGGCTCCAGTTCGTCTATGTCCATCTTGTGTGGCTCTTTGTACCCGAGTTGTCGTCGCCGGTCCCGAGTGTGCGGAGCGACCCTTGTTCTCGACCGAAAAGTTGTCAGTTGCTCCCGCCCCCGGCGGGCCGGGAGTTCGCCAACCTATCGAGTCCGGCCGCCCTTGTCAAGTGTTGGCGCCCCGTTTGGCGGCGCCGTTTGGAGGCGCCGGCAGGATGGCGGCCTCGTTGTATGTCGTTAGAGTGCAATAGCATGCGGCACGCGGTCTTTTGTCGGCGCCGATGCTCCTTGCCATTCCCTCCGCCGCGTGGCTAACATTGAGGGAGAGGTGGACGATGGACGCACTGATCGACGACTTCCTGCATCGCCTGGCGGTTGAGAGGGGCTACTCCGTCAACACGCTGCGCGCATATGCCCGCGACCTGGCCATGTTCGCCGAGTTCCTCGAGGGACGCGGGCGGGCGATGCAGTCCGCCACGGTCCAGGACGTGCGGGCCTTCATGGCCATGCTCCAGGGCAAGGGCCTGGCGCGCTCGACGCTGGCGCGGCGCACGGCGGCCGTGCGCTCGTTCTACAAGTTCCTGGTCCAGCAGGGGGTCATGGCCGCGAATCCCATGACGGTGCTGCGTTCTCCGCGGCGGGAGCAGAAGCTGCCCCTCTTCCTCACCATTGCGGACGTGGAGCGGCTGCTGGCCGCCCCCGACACGGGCACCTGGGCGGGCCGGCGCGACCTGGCCATGCTCGAGACGCTCTACGGCGCCGGACTGCGCGGCGGCGAACTGGTCGCCCTCAACCACGCCGACGTTGACACGTCCGAGGGCGTGCTGCGCGTGCGCGGCAAGGGAAAGAAGGAGAGGATAGTGCCGGCAGGTCGCTGCGCCCTTGCCGCCATCCGCGATTACCTCCAGACGCCCGACGGCGGCGCTCCCCCGCGCCGCGACCCGAACGCCATCTTCGTCAACGCACGCAACGGCCGACGCATCACCTCACGCAGCGTCCGACGCATCATGACCAGGTACGCCGTGCTGGCCGGCCTGGACCCGAACCTGAGCCCGCATTCGCTCAGGCACAGCTTCGCCACGCACATGCTGAGCAACGGCGCCGACCTGCGCTCCGTGCAGGAACTGCTCGGCCACGAGAACCTGAGCACCACGCAGATCTACACCCACCTCTCGCACGAGCACCTGAAGAAGACCTACGACCTGGCCCACCCGCGGGCATGAAGAAAGGATCAACACGGAGACACGGAGGACACGGAGAACGACAGGAACCGGGTCCAACCACTACGACACGACGAGCACCACGGACCAATGGGTACCAACCAGTCTGGCTCCTGACGTTGTGTCCGTCGTGCCGTTGTGGTCAGGTTGGTCTCTTGCCGTTGAGCACGGAGAAAGGGACGAACTAAGGCTTGACACTACGATCACGACGTAATTGGATGCTCTGCGAGAAGGTCAGCTCCGTTGTTAATCAGGTAACGTTGTGTTCGTCGTGTCGTTGTGGTGAGCTCCTTTTCTGTGGCCGTTCTCCGTGTGCGGAGTTTACCCCGAGCTGGGTCGAGGGGTGTCTCCGTGTTAAGATATGGGCATGAGTGAGGGGAAGGACCAGGGACGGGTTCTGATACTTGCCGGGGACGGCAAGGGCAAGACCACCTCGGCCCTCGGGACCGCGCTGCGGGCGGTCGGCCATGGGATGAGGGCGCTGGTCATCCAGTTTGTCAAGCACCAGCCGTGCGGCGAGCATGCGGCGGCCGAGCGACTGGGGGGCGATCTGGAGGTGCGTCTGTGTGGGACAGGCATGCTTCAGGAGGACGATCCCCGAGCGATGAGGAAGGCTGCCGAGGCGGCGCAACGTGGCCTGGACGATGCCCGGGAAGCACTCGCGTCGGGCGATTACGGCCTGGTTGTCCTGGACGAGGTCCTCATCGCCGTCGGGCGCGGCCTGCTGGACGCTGAGGCCGTACGGTCCGTCGTGGCCGAGAGGGCCCCGAACGTCCACGTCGTCCTGACCGGGAACGCGCCCTACGAGGCCTTCGCCGACCTGGCCGACACCATCACCCTCATGGAGAGCGTCAGGCACCCCTACCGCCAGGGCCGCCGAGCCACCCCCGGCATCGAGTTCTGAGGCAACGGGCACGCCCAAAGCAAGTTTGGGCGTGGCACCCCATGGATTCTCTTCCGGCGTGGGTGCCACCCTCAAGCGGGGCTTGGGGGTGAGACATGGTGGCCGTCCTTCCTTCTCGTTACCGGCCGGACAGGTCGGTCCAGCGCCAGTGGACGTACTGGGGGCAGACGAG
>JAUVVP010000268.1 GCA_030604585.1 Planctomycetota bacterium
CGCGCGAAGGTCACGGCGCCCGCCTTTGGAGCGCCTGACGTGCCCCTACCAGCGGAAGAACAGATAGGGGTAGTCCCAACCTTCCGGCACGTCCACGTAAAGGCCGTCCAGCCAGCGCCTCTCGCCTTCTCCCACCGGGCGCGATACGTTCTCGAGGAGCCGCGTCTGTCCGGCTGCGCCCATGTTGGCCAGCAGGCGCGTGACCAGACAACTCGCCCGGCGGTAGGTGCGCTTGAGGTTGCGCTGCTGGGTGAAATGGAACCGCCACGGCTCCTCGCCCGCCGCGAAGTCGCCGTTCTGCAACAGGTTCCCGGCTGCCGGCTCGGCCGCCGCTCCCGGCTCGCCGGGCGCGACGTAGTCCCCTTCGTATAGCCGGAACGCGTTGACCCGGAGCCGGGCGCCCGGCTGTGAGCAGCCCAGGTATACGAAGAGGTCCTCGGCTGCCGGCTCATCCACGGCGAACGTGATGTGCAGCTCCGTCCACTCGTCGGCCCGGATCCGGACGTCCCCACCGCGGAGGACCGGCTCGCCCGGGGAGTAACGGCGGCCCCATCGGGGCCGAGGAGAGCGTTCGGCGCCCAGATGCGCACTGACGTCCCCCCCGAAGGCTTTGGCGATAACCGCGAGCGTGTAAGTCCTGCCGGCCACGGCGTCTTCCACCTGCTGGCCGAGCCTCGCGCCCCCAGGCGTTATCGGGCCGAGACTCACGAGTGCCCCGGGACTGCCCGCGTCGTCCCTGACCGCGCTGAAAGCAGTCGGCAGGCCGAGCGTGGGGCTGATGTCCTGCGGCGTGAGCTGACAGAAGACGACGTTCAGGCCTTCCGCCTTGGCCAGGACGCCGTTGCCGACGGGCACGGCGCCGCCCGTAACGAGGGGCAGTTCGCGCGGCGCGCGGTTGTGCACGTCGGCGGGCCCGACGCCCGCCAGCGGCGAGCCCGCCTGAGCGGGCCCGAAGTACGCGGCGATGTGGTCCCCGGCGTTCGTCGTGACCTCAAACGGCAGGAACGCGCTTGCCTCGTCCCCGTCCAGCCCGAGGGCCAGCACGTGGCCGCCGGTCCTGAGCCAGCCCGCGATGGCCGGCGCGCTGCCGGCAAGCTCCCGGCCCCCGCCCCGCCCGACGACCAGCACCTGGTCGGCCGAGAGTTCCCCGCCTTCATAGGGAGCGAGGGCGAGCCCCGTCGCCTCGAGGTGTTCCCGGCCCAGCGCATCGCCGACGTATACGGCCGTCCTGCGGGGCGACGGTTCCCAGTCGACTGCATACTGGAGGATGTTGCGCGCCAGAGCCTCGGCCGCCGGGTCCGCCTCCGTGCGTCCGGTGACGTCCATCTGGCAGAAGAGCACGGCGCCCTTCCCCTCGCGGTACTCGACGAGCGGCGTGTATTGGAGGCTGTATCCGCCGTCAATGACGGACAGGAAATCGCCGGAGGCCGGCTTCTCGATCAGCGCTGAGGCCACATTGCCTCGGTTGCCGACGCGCCAGCACCGCTTGACGCGGATGCCGCACCACTCGACGGTCGGTGAGTAATCGATTTCGTACTCGAACTGGGGCGGCAGGATCGTCGCCTCGCCGCGCCAGTCGTGCAACTGCTCGTCCGCGAGCCCCGACAGGAGCGGATGGTCCGGCACGCGTCGTGACACCGACCTGAGGCCGTACTCCGCCACCCGGAAGCCGAACCGCTTCTCCAGGACATCGCCCGTCTGCTCGAAGATCACGACCTTCAGGCCATCGCGCACCCCGGTGATGTCCGGCGCCGCCGCGTCTAACGTGAGGGCGCCCTTGCCGATGACGAGGGTGTCGTATGCCGACAGGTCGGCGTCCGCGTCCACGGACTCGAAGCCGATGCCCAGGCCGTTCAGGACCTCGACGGTCTCGCCGTTCGGATCAAAGACGGCGACCTTCGCAGCGGCCTCCGGTGGCTCCGGCTGCGGCATCACGTCGACGGCGAAGGTGTCCTCCTGTGTCTCGCCGGTGCTGAACTCCACTGCGACCTCGAGTTCGTACGCGCCCGGCTCCACCGAGTCCGGCAGATCGACGCGCAACGGGATGCGCTCTTGCTCGCCGGTCGGCAGTGTGATCCGTCCCGTGCCCGTGACGGCCTGCGGCAATCCGAAGGACCACTCGTAGTCGCAGGTCACGGTTTCGCGCGAGTTGTTGATGATGATGAGCTGCTTCTCGACCGTCTCGCCCGGCAGGAAGTTGTGGTCCTTGCTCGTGAAGGCCGCCGGCTTGCCGCCGATGTAGGCCAGCAGCGGCATGTTGTTGCGCACCAGGGCCTGTGCGGCCGGGGTGACGATCCAGTCCGCCACCTCGTAAGCCAGGTCGATCCGCTCGTAGCGCTGGTCCAGGTAGTCGGGGCTGAGCCCCGGACGTTGCAGGTCCTCCCAATCCACCGCGAAGTCCTTGCGCTCGGTGTCGGCATCCTCGCGGAGTTGCCAGTAATGCCCGTGCGTCCACGGTGAGTTCGCCGACACGCCCCATGTGCGGAAGGCGCGCCAGTTGTCGGCGATGTACATGGCTAAGATCGGGTAGCGCTCGTCGAAGTCCCGCGAGCCCAGCCGGTTGGGGTAGTCCCAACGTTGCCAGAGCCGGCCTGCCCTGAACCGCCCGGCCTCCCAGCGCAGGTTCGTCGCTTCCAGTTCGCTGATCTTGAAGGCCTCGTCGCCCAGGAACTGCGCGTTCCATTCGGCAAGGCAGAACTCCCAGGGCACCACGGCGCTGCCGAACTCCCGGACCCCCTTATACCATCCGCGGAACATCGCCCAGTCCCACGAGATGGGCGCGCCGAACTCGCACGTGAAGAGCGGCTTCACGCCAGTCGTCGCCCAGTGCCCGAACCAGTCGGACATCTCCTGGATAGGGGTGAAGTTCGGGTAGAAGTTGCTGGTGTGTATCGGGCCGATGTTGCCGCCGGCGTGGTGGTAGGTGATGCGAGCCGGGTCGAGCCGGTTGATGATCGCCTGGGCTCGCAGGGCGTTCGCGGCGTTCCTGATCGAGCCGCCGGTCCGGGGGTCCTGGATCCCGTCGATCATGTGCGGGGCCATGTCCTCGGCATAGCCGCACGCGTTGTGACTGGTGGAGTAGGACACCACGGACGCATGGTTGCCCGCTACGCCCACGTAGAACTGCGCGTTCTGCACGTAGCCGTTGGTCTCCTCTGCGTCGGCATCGTCCCATTGATAGCGGCGGAAGTGCGGCTGCGACAACGACACGAGCATCCCCACGTCATCGGCCGCCCGGAGTATCTCTTCGAAGCTCAGGTGGGCCCCCGGCTGGCAGCCGTAGTTGTGCGTGTAGACGAAGTTGATCCCGAAGCTCTGCAGGCGGAGGAGGCTCTCCCTGGCGCCGTCGTAGGTGGCCCAGGCCGCGCCCAACTGCGCGTTGTCCACCGGCACGGCGGAGAGGAAGATGCGCGTCCCGTTCAGGTAGAAGTCCCGCCCCTCGATCCACAGCTCGCGGAACCCGAAGCGCTCCGGGAGGGCGGCGTCCAGGACGCCGCCGCCGGCGTCCAGCAGGGAGAGGCTGAGGTCGTACTGGTTCTGCGGTGTGTGCGTGTCCCAGAGCTTGTCCGGCTGCCAGCTCTCGGTGAATGTGACCCGGCCGTCCTCCGTGTCGCCGCCGCTGAAGGGCGCGCTCGTGAAATCCCGGACGCTGCGGCCGTTCTCCGTGACCTCGGCGCGCAGGGCGTACCGCCCGTCCGGCTCGAGGCCCTCGAGCGCGGCGGCGAACGTTACTACCCCCTTGCGCACGGACGTGTCCACCTTCACGTTGCTGATGCGCGGCCCGGCGGGCTCGCCCACCAGGAACACGTCGCCACAGAGCCCCCGTCGCCGGACGGTGCCGCGCACCTGCCTGGGCATGGACGTGTCGCTGAAGGTCAGGATCACGTCCTGCAGCGGGAGCCCCACGAAATACATGCTCAGCATGTGCGTCCCGCCGGGGCGGCACGCGGCCGTCAGGTCCACCTCGCCGGCGGGGAAGCGCAGCTCGCCCACCTTCTCCCCGTCCACGTAGACGGCGGCCGCCGTGTTCACGTACTCGGCGGTGAGCAGTATACGCCGGCCGGTCCATTCCGGCGGGATGGTGATCTCCCGCTGGTACCAGGCCGTGCCGGCGCGGGTCGGGTTCCTGTCCGCCCAGCTCGGATGGGCGTAGAGGATCTGGGTGTCCTTCTGCATGTAGTCGGTGATCCCCGGCCAGGAGCCGGGCACCTTGAAGAACCCCCAACCGCCCTCCGGGACTGTCTCGCTCAGCTCTGGGGCGGGCTGCCACCGCCACAGGCCGTTGATGCACACGTGCTCGCGCGTCGGCGTGCTCTGTCGATGCGCCTTCTGCAAGTCCCAGACCGCCTTCACGTCTTCCGGCAGTGCCATCTCCGCATTCTCCTGAGCAGCCACAGATCCCAGAACTCCGCACGCAACCGCTACCGCCATACACGCCGCAATTC
>JAUVVP010000167.1 GCA_030604585.1 Planctomycetota bacterium
CTGAGTACGTCCGGTTGCTTTGTGAGGAATTGAACTCGCTGGACGCGGAGTTCGTCGCCTGGTTCATCCCCAGAGACTACGACGAGGGATGGGAGTACCTGAGAACGCTGGGCGTCGAGGAGTTCGTGAAGGCGTGGCGGGACACGGGGCTTGTTGACGGAGGGGGAAAGCCGAGGCAGTCGCTTGCCATCTGGGATGCCTGGCTGCACTTGCCGAGAGTGCGGAAAAAGGCGTCAGACCCTCTCGATTAAAGGGTCTGACCCCTTTGCCCCCCCTACTCAGTCGCCCCGTGCCGGCGCAGCAGTTCGGCGACGTCCTCGTGACCGTTCTGAATCGCTAAGCGCAGGGCTGTGTGGCCCCAGGAGCCGGGCGCGTTGACCGCCACCCCTTCGGCCAGAAGGAGCTCGACGACTTCCCGGCGCCCGTTCTCGGCCGCGCGGTGCAGGCACGTCTGCCCGTTGTCGTCCGCCGCCTCGATGTCGGCCCCGTGCGCCAACAGCAGCTTCACGACATCCACGCGGCCGTTCTGCGCCGCCCAGTGCAATGCCGGCCTCCCGTAAGCCCCTTCCGCGTTGACGAGGGCAGGACGCTGTTCGATGAACTTGCGCGTCAGCGACGGGTCGCCGACTCCGACGGCAGCAAAGAAGTCGAGTTCAGAGCCCCCGCTCATCAGCAGTTCGACCACTTCGTCGCGCCCGGCGCAAGCGGCGCACGTGAGGGCGGTCCAGCCCCACACGTCCGTTGTGTCAAGCCCGCCGCCCGCCGCCAGCAGGGCCTCGACCACGCCGGCATGTCCTCCTTTGGCCGCAGCGTGCAGCGCCGTTCGACCGACACGGTCGCGGGCGCGGGGGTCGGCGCGCTCCGCCAGCAGCAGCTCGACGACCGGCAAGTGCCCCGCCTGAGCCGCATAGCGCAGTGGCGCGCCGCCGCTCCTGCTCATGACGTCAATGCGCGCGCCGTGCCGGATCAGCAGCTCCGCCACGTCCCCGTGTCCCCGCCGCGCAGCCGAATGCAGCGGGGCCGATCCGTTCCCGTCGCGCAGGTTGACGTCCGCCCCTCGTGCTATGAGTGCCTCGGCGATCTCGTAATGGCCGCCGCCGGCCGCTGCGTCCAGGGGAGTGTCGCCAATCGGGTTCGGGGCGTTGGGGTCGGCGCCTTTGGCAAGGAATTCCTTCGCCAGGCGCAGGTCGCCCAGCGCCGCAGCGTGATAGAGCCGTCTGGTCGCCGTGCGCGACCTGCTTTGGGATATCCGGACGAAGGCCAGGACGCCCAACAGGAAGCACACGGCGGCTATCGCAGCCTTCGACGCAAGCGCGGACCCCGGCGACTGAACGCCCCGGCGCTCTGAGGTGCCTGAACTCGTCATGCCGGCTTCCCCGCAACTGCGGCTATCGGGTGGCCGCGCCACCACCTATGGCGCCGGCCCCCACGCAGGTCAACCCATTCTCGTCAGCGTGGGTCAGTGCCTGATGTCTTGCCGCTGCCGCCCGGCCGAAGGGCCAGCAGCAGCGCCGGCAAGGCGATGGCGAGCATCAGGCAGGTGACGGCGAAGGCGTCGCCGTACCTGACGTAGGGGGTAGTCGCGTCCGAGAGCTGCACGGCCGCGCTCAGGGCGCCCTTCGTCAGCGGCTGGAGTTCGGCGTAGACCTCGCCGCGCGGGTTGATGAAGCAGGAGACCCCGGTGTTGGCCGCCCGCACTACTGTGGTGCGCGTCTCGACGGCCCGGAAGACGGCCATCGCCAGGTGCTGCCTCAACTCCCCGGCAATGTGGTACCACCCCTCGTCCGTGACGTTGACCAGGAAGTCAACGCCTTTGCGCCGGAAGGAGGCGCACAGCTCGGGGAAAACGTCCTCATAGCAGACCAGCGCGCCGAACCGGACCGGCTCCTCCCCTTCCCCGCCCGGCAGGGAGAAGACGACCTCCTCCGTGCCCGGCGTTATCTCGCGCGGTATGGGCGTGAACGCCTGAAGGAACGGCAGCGACTCGCGCAGGGGGATGTACTCGCCGAACGGCACCAGCCTGATCTTGTCGTAGCGCTCGATGAACTGCGCGTCGGGAGAGAGCATGACGGCGGAGTTGCCGAACTCCGGTGTGGCCTGCACGCCGTAGACGACGCTGCGCGCCACGCTGCGCCCGAAGTAGGCCGGCGCGCCGACCAGGAAGTAGCAATCCATGTCCGCCCCCAGCGCGCCGAGCAGACCGATCACCTGGTCGCGAAGCCCTAGCTCGCGCGCATTGGGGAACATCTCGGGAGGGATGTCCAGCGGGACCGGGGCGGTGCTCTCCGGCCAGACGGCCATCCGAACGCCGCGTCCGCGCAGCCCGGCCGTCAGCTCGGCCGTCACCTGCACCTCCCACTCGCGTTCGCGATAATAGTCCTCCAAGGTCTTGCGTTCGTCGAATATCTCGGCCACCAGGCGCGGGAAGTTCTGCTGGACCACGCCCACCACGGGCCCCTCGGTGAGCATGACGCGGCCCCTCACGTGCCCTCCGGCGACAGCACAGGCAATGAGGAGGGCCGACGAACCGGCCAGCATCAGGCATCCTCTGACCGCGTGCCTGCCCCGCCTGCGCCCTGACCCGAGGCCGATGATCAGGGCCGCCAGGCAAGCGCCGACCAGGAACACGACAAAGCTCACCGCGTAGACTCCCCCCAACGCCGCAAGCTGCACCAGCCCGACGAACCGATACTGCGTGTAGCCGAGGAAGAGCCACGGGACCCCGGGTCCCAGCCGCGCGCGGAACAACTCCAGGGCCACCCAGAGCAGCGCCGCCAGCAGTGGCCAAAGGAGAGGGAACTGCCGCTGGAAGAAGCGAATGAGCAAGGCGGCGGCGACCAGGTACAGGCCGCCGTAGAAGGCCAGCCCCAGCCAGCCGGGCACCGTGACACTGGCCACCCACCTGAAGGAAGGCAGATAGGCGACGGCCGCCATCGTCGCGCCGCAGAGGGCCGCCATCCTGTAACCGGCCGCCCGGTCGAGGGCGATCAGCAGCGGAACGAACGCACCGAAGGCCAGCGGCCACAGGTCTGCCGGCGGGAAGGACAGGGCAAGCAGCAAGCCGCTGAACGCCGAACACAGCAGCCACGGCGTCGCCTCCCGAACGGCCCGCCGGACGGCGCGCAGCCCGGACGTCCCGCCGCCCGCGGTCGGCCGGTCGGCCTCGTTGCCTGCGCGCGCTGCCTGGTCAGGGACGGTCATCTCAAAGGCTCTGAAAGCAGGGGATTGGGAAGCATCATTCTAAGCGCCGTCCCCTGACGGCGCAAACTGCCCGGTTGGTATGTCGGAGGAGCCGCTCGACGGCCCCCCGTCCGGAGCAAGAACAAGGGGGCAGACCCTCTCGGCCAAGGGGTCTGACCGCTTTTCCCGCCTCCTGCACCGGGCCAATACGAAAGCCGGAGCGGCCCTCAACGGCTCAGGACCCTGACCATCAGAACGGCGCCGATGAGGAACGTAAACCCGTTGCCCGCCCACATGGCCGGCGCGATGGGGAGAACGCCCGCCTCGGCCGCCACCTGGCCCAGGATGAGGAAAGGATAGAAGATCAGAAGCACGATGGCGAAGCTTATCCCGAACGCGATCATCACACTGCGCCCGCTGGCCACGATGCCGAGCGGTATCCCCACCAGGGCGAAGACGAGCACGGAAAGGGCTTGCGCCAGCCTCTTGTGAACGCGAATGCGGATGGCGTTGAGGCTGCGCTGGTCGTCGGCGGCCCGGATGACCTCGATGATCTTCTTCCTGTCTTCCACCAGCTCGCCCTTACGCTGCTGAAGTTCGGCGATCTGTCCCTGGATCTCTGCCGCTCGCGCTTCGTCGGCCTCGATGAGCCTCTCGGCCTCGGCGATCTCGCCCTTCCGCGCGGCGATCTCCTTGTCCTTGGCATCTATCTTCGTCAGCAGCGTCGCTTGCAGCCTTTCCAACTCGAAGCGGCGCTCCAGGTCCGCCTCGCCCTCCTGCATCTGGATGAGCTGCTCGGCGCAGTCGGCCTGCTGCTGCCTCAGCTCGTCGAACTGGTGTTGTACATCGGCCAGCAGGTTCTGCGTGTGCTCGATGATCAGCCGCTGACCGCGTGGTTCCTGAACCGCATACTTATGATGCTTGCCCCGACTTGATTGGAGCGCCGCGTCGAGTTCGCCTATCGAGATGTCCAGGCGCTTCCTGTTGGCTGTCTGCTCGGCGCGCACGCTATCGGGGTCATCATATCGGGCCTGGCCGGCCACCCTTTGGCGCAGCCGACTCACTTCCTGCAGGAGCTGACGGAACGGCAGGTGCTTCCTGCGAGTGCGGATCTCCTCCGCTTTCGGGGCCACCCGGACGGAGTAGATAACCCCCTCGACGGTGAAGGTGCGCGCTTCGCCGTACGCCTGGCGGTCGAAACGCGTGATGACGCAGTCACTCATCTCGAACACAACAGTTTCGTGCTGTTCAGGGTGGGGCCGGATGGTCGAAGTGGCCGCGCTGATGATCGTGTAGGGACGCTGGTCCCGGACCTCGATCACCGTGACGCCGGTCATCTTGCCGTCCTGGAAGTCATCGTACTGGAGGTGGGCCGGGGGAAAGGAGAACTGACGCTTCCAGCTCAGGGCAGCCTTGTCCAGCAGCATCTGCCTGAGGGCCTCGTACTTGAGCGCCTTGATAGCACCGCGCGCCCGCGGAACCATCTCGAACTGAAAGAACCCCGCAACCGCGCTCAGCAGCAGACCCAGGACAAGGACCGGATAGACCACTCTGAAAAGGTGAATGCCCGCCGCGCGAACCGCGATCAGCTCGTTGTCCGCCGACAGCCGTCCGAACGTCATGATGACGCCCGTCAGAAAGGCGGAGGGCAGGACTATCGGGATGCAGTATCCGAAAAGAGGCGGCAGCAGCGAACTCAAACGCACAACGTCCAGCCCGTCGTGCAGAAGCTGCATGCAGAACCCCACCACCATCAACAGCGCCAGCGTGAGGAAGGACAGCAAGAAGGCCTGTGCGATGCCCTTCAGGACATATATCTGAAGCTTCTTCATGGAGCCCTACGGGCCTGGTCCTCTATCGCAGAAGCCGTGTTGAGCGCGGCACGCATCTCTCAGTCTTGCTCTGGCTCCCCGGCGGCTATTGTAGTCAAGCAGCCGTTCTGCTGACAAGTCAACAGCCCCGCCGAGGGGAGCCGCAGCGCGCCGTGAAGGGGCCGAAGCGCGCCTCAAGGCCCCGCGGGGGCCGGCCTCCGGCGGTTGCGGCCGGCCGGGGGGTGTGCGATAATACGGGGGACGGAGCGAGGAACCCCCCCTCGCCTTAGACGTGTCAGGGGCATTCTGGTCCAATAGCTGGAATCCACAGGCTGGACGTGGGTCTCGCAAGATGGCGATGAAAGCGTTGATCTCGGATATCCACGGCAACCTCGAGGCGCTGGAGGCCGTGCTGAGGGAGGTGCACCATCAGGGCATAGATGAGATCCTCTGCCTGGGCGACATCGTCGGCTACGGGCCCAATCCGATAGAGTGCACGGACCTTGTCAGGAGGAACTGCTCCCTGGTCCTGATGGGGAATCACGACTGGGCGCTGCTGAACAGCCCCGTCGGGTTCAACACCCTGGCGACCGCGATGGTCTACAAGACGAAGGAGTGGATGCGCGTCACCGACGAGTCAACGGATCAGGACCAGGAGCGGTGGAACTTCCTTTCGCAGCTTCCGCTCAGCGCGGAGATCAACGGCATGTTCCTGGTGCATGCCTCACCTCGGGCCGAGCTGAGC
>JAUVVP010000477.1 GCA_030604585.1 Planctomycetota bacterium
CGCCAGCACACTCAGCCCTGGCGCAAGCAGTGGACCGAGGTGGCCGACGAGATGGGCATGATGATGATCGTCGAGGCCGCCATGTGGACCGACAGCGGCCACCATGCCTACGAGGACGAACGCTTCTGGGACATCTACCGCGACCACCTGATCCGCATGGTCAGGAGGGACAGGAACAACGCCTCGGTCGTCATGTGGAGCCTGGAGAACGAGTTCCTCATGGTCGGCAATGCCCGGTGGTTCCCCGACCTGGAGAGGAAGCTGGCCGAACTGGGCCCGATCGTCAAGGCCTTCGATCCATACCACCCCATCACCTACGAGTCCGACCTGGACCCCGGCGGCGTCGCCGACGTCATCGGCCTGCACTACCCCTATGAACTGCCGACGCACGCCGACTATCCCAACGCTGGCGACTGGCTGGCCGAGACCGTTCAGACCGAGGCCGGCGGCGGCCTGCTCGGCTCGCGCACGGAGACGTTCTTCTGGGAGCGCAAGAAGCCCCTCTACATCGGCGAATACCTCTGGGTGCCGACAAGGGACTACTCTCCCGGTTCCGTCTTCTTCGGCGACGAGGCCTACGTGGACAAGTGGGGACACAATGCCAGGGCCAAGGCCCTCGCCTGGTTCGACCAGACCGTGGCCTACAGGAGGGCGGGCGTATCGGGGCTCTGCCCGTGGGCCCTCGGCTTCCCGCGCGGAGAGGGCCCCGAGGAGAGCGTCTTCTTCCAGCAACAGCAGCGCGCCTACGAACCGGTCGCGGCCTTCCTGAGGAACAGGGACACCCGTTTCTTCAGCGGCGAGACGGTGACCCGCACTTTCGACGTTTTCAACGACAGCCCGAGCCGGAAGGCGCTGGAGCTGCGTTGGGAACTGAAGGGCACCGACAGCCGGGGCGCGGAGACGCTGACCCTCGCGCCGGCCGCCCATAGGGCGGTGGAGGTGGAGATCGCTCTGCCCCCGACCGAAGCCCGCAAGCAGTACGCCTTCGAGGCCGCCCTGCTGGCGGACGGCAAAGAGGTGCACCGTCAGACGGCCGCCTACCGCGTCGAGCCCCGCAGCCCCATTGAAGCGCCGGCGGGAGTGCGTCTCCTGCTCTACGATCCGGAGGACAGATGGGCCGCAGTGTTCAAGGCAGAAGGGCTGCGTCTGACGGCGGTCCGTTCGATGGCGGTGGTGGCGACGGTTGACCCGCCCGCAGATGTCGTCATCATCGCCCCCGGGGCCCTGAAGGCCGCGGCAGTTGAGGCCGATGTGCCCGAGATCGGCCGGGAGCCTGCGGACAGCGGGCAGCTTGCGGCATTCCTCGGCGGGGGCGGCCGCCTGCTCGTGCTCGAACAGGATACCTTGCAAGGACTGCCCGTGGCCGCGATGCTGGTCGAGCACGCGTCCACCATGACGTTCCCGCTGGACGCAGCGCATCCGGTGCTGAAGGGCATCGGGCCGGAAGACCTGAAGTTCTGGCGGGGCGACCATTACGTGACCCGCCGCGAGGTACGGCGCCCCACTGCAAACGGCGTACGGGCCATAGCCGTCTCAGGCGGCAATGACAGCCTGAACCAGGCCCCCCTGCTCGAGCTGCACGCCGGCAGGGGCACCGTCCTGCTGGTCCAGGCCCTCGTGGGCGAGAAACTCAATGCGGAACCCGCGGCGCGGCAGATGCTCCAGAACGCGCTCGACTATCTGGCGGCGGAACGGCCGCCCCGCCCGAAGGCCGCCGTGCTCTCGGAGAGTGGGGATTTCACGCAGCGCCTGGGCGAGCTGGGGGTCCTGTTCGAGGAACTGACGGGCCCGGCCCGCGCCGGCGACCTGGGGGCGGCGAACCTGCTCATCCTCCACGGCGGCGGGCCGGCGATTGCCGACTCGGCGGAAGCCATCCGCTCGTTCCTCGGCTCGGGCGACACGGCCAGAACCGTCTACTGGCATGCCCCCGACGCCGATACCTTCACCACGGTCCAGGCGGCGCTGGGCGACAGCGGCCTGCGCGTGCAGCCGGTCCGGGGGCCGGTCACCATCCTCCGTCGCGATCACGCGCTCCTGCGCGGCGTGTCGCGGGAGGACCTCCACTTCACCGGCCCGGTCAAGGACTGGATGCGGGAGGCGGACGTTGACCTGGCCGTCGTGGACCGGGCGCTCGCCCCCGCTCAGCCCGAGGGCGAGGCCGACCGCATCGAAGCAGAGGCGATGGAGCTCGAGGGGACCATCGTCAACGTGACGGAAGAGGGAGTGACCTTCGCCACGAACGGCAGCGCGACCGGCTGGATCGAAGTGTCGCGCGCGGGGCGCTACGTGCTCACCGTTATGGCCGGCGGCACCCCCGCCGAGGGCGTCTACCCGCTGGCCTCGGTGCGCGTCAACGGGCGGGAGGTCGCAGCCGTGGGCGTCTCCGACGAAGAAGTGCGCGGCTACCCCGTCCTGGCTGACCTGCCCGAGGGACGGTCCCGCTTGACCGTGGCGTTCGTCAACGACCGCATGACGGCCACCGAGGACCGCAACATGACGCTGGACGCCGTCCTGGTGGGCCGGGAGCCCTGGCGCACGGAGGGTCTGGAGGTCCTGACGCAACCGGCCGCCCTGACGGTCCTCTGCGTCGGCAACGGACGGCTGGTCCTGGACGGCGTGCGGTGGGACAGCAACCCGGGCAACCTCGTGAAGGGCTATCGGTATGCCTC
>JAUVVP010000493.1 GCA_030604585.1 Planctomycetota bacterium
GACCCCCGGGCCGCGGCGGGACGAGGGCCGCTCGTCCGCCGCGGCGGACTCGCTGAGCACGAAGTCTCTCATTTGCTTTGCGAGGCTCGATAGTCGGCCCTGGCAACGCGCTTACTGCACGCCACCGTGCTCGCGCAGGAGGTCGGCGGTCTCGTCGTGCCCCCGCTCGAACGCCAGTCCCGTCGGCGTCCGTCCCTCGTAGTCCACGGCGTTTACCTCGGCGCCCCCGTCCAACAGGAGCCGCACCGTCTCCGTATGCCCGGCCTCGGCCGCATAGTGCAGAGGAGTGCGGCCGCCCTCGTCCTCGGCGTTCAGCTCCGCGCCCTCCGCCAGCAGGGCCTGTGCCACCTTCGTGTTCCCGCCCTGCGCCGCCAGGTGCAGGACGGTCCGGCCGTCCACAGTCACTTCTTCGCGGAAGCTGAGGGTTCGTGCGCCACGCCGTTCGGGGTCAAGCAGACGGAACGTTATGTCCCATCCCTCATCCAGAACGCGCCCGGCCTCCCGCTCCGCCTCTTCGCGGGGCAGTCCGGCGTCGTCCTCGCCGTCCGGGCCGACGCTGTAAACCACCACGCCCTCCTCCTGGCGCTCGTAGCGCAGCTTCCCGTCGGAGAACGGGTCTTCCGGCACGGCGTCCAGAAGCTCCGGCACAAGCTGCTCCAGCGAATCGGGCCAGGAGCCATGGCCGAGCCGCCATTCCTCGACCGCCAGGGCCGCCCGGGCAGTGCGCAGCCGCGCGTTGCCTTTCACCTCTTCCTGGACTGCCCGCCGGAGGGCCGGAAGGAGCATGTCGCTGATCTGATACTGGAAGGTGTGCCGTTCCCGCTCGACATCCTGCGCCCACCTCTTTGCCTCCGTCAGGCGTTGGCGCGGCCCCATGCGGGAAACGCGGATCGCCCCCTCGATCAGGTCATAGTAATGGAGGGCCTCTCTGGCTCGCGCGTTGGGATCGGCCAGCACTTCCAGCGCGCTTTCCCCCATGAGGTCGTGGAGCGTGCGCCGCAGGTCTTCGGGGGACGTCTCAGCGAAGAAGTAGTGGCCGGCGGCCCTTTCGCTGACGAACGCCTGAGTCAGTGAGAGTTCCTGTTCCTCCCGCCAGAGCTCGTGGCGCAGGAGTGCGAGCCTGTCGGCAGGCATCTCGCAAAGCGCAAGCGTTCGCTCCCATCCCTCTATGAGCATTGCATCCAGCGCGATCCTGAGCAGTGCGTCGATCAGAAAGACGTTATCGCCCAGCGAGGCGGCCAGCCGACCCGTCGCGAACAGGCCCTCCGCCGCGGCCCGCCCCTCGCCCGCCTCTGCATGGGAAACAGCCTGCCAGACGCATAGCCGGGCGGCCCTTCTTAGAGAATCGAGGTGAGGAAGCTCAATGGCGTACGGGTTCTCCGCCGGGGCTATGGGAAAGCGTCCATGCGGCAGTTGGGCCCCTTTGTGAATGAGCTTCAGCGCATCGGCGTTCGCCTCCACCCAGCCGCCGATCATCTCCCGCGCCGACTCCGAATGCCGCTCACCCAGTTCGGTTGTGGCGGCCAGATCCAGCACCGGCGCCGAGGGAATCTTGCCTTCAACCGCCTCGATCAGCTCGAATGCCTGAAGGAAGACCAGCGCGGAGTTCTCCTCGTCAGGGATCTGCTCGCGGCGGGCGAGGACCTCCTCGAACGTGACGGGCTGGCCCTCGGCGCGCAGTTCCTCGATCTTCGCCTCGAACCTCGCCCGCCAGTCAACGTCGTCGGCGCCCAGGCCCGCGCGCGGGAAGGCCGCCAGCGCGGCTATTGCCAGGACCAGGCCGAGGCACAGCCAACGGCCGGTTGCCCTCCGTCGGTCCCTTTGGTGCATGTCCCGCGCTCCTTTCTCGTGTCGGCTTCCCAAAGCCCGGGCACGCTCAGGCCGATGCGCCGCTCTGTGGCGGCCACCTGGATCATGTTGTATCCGACCGCCCGACGCAACCGAAAACGGCAGGGCAACTGACCTCGGCCGCGGTCCCGCCGAGCCCCGAGTGAGGGAGCATGTGTCCGCACTTGGCTCGCTGCCCCGAGGCCCGCCTCAGCTTGACAAGTCACGGCACCTCTTTGATAATGGCACGCACCTTCCCGTGCGGATGTGGCGGAATTGGCAGACGCGCTAGGTTGAGGGCCTAGTGGACTTAACCGTCCATGGGGGTTCGAGTCCCCCCATCCGCACCATGTACCCCTGCAGCCGGAATGCTGCCCGCCATGCCGGTGCACATGCTCACGACGAAGGCACGTCGTGCGAGAGGGCTACGGCGCCCGCGCTGGTGGAGCCACTGAAGGGCCTCCTTGATCTGCTGCCAGCGGCAGGGGGCGAAGGCGAAGAACCGTGGGACGCCACCACATACCCCAGCGCCTGGTCGTCGCCATTCCTGGCCGAGTGCTGGGTGCCGTCCTCAGAGAAGGCTGGCCTTTCCCGCAGTCCTCGCCGCTCTCGTGGCGGGCATCCCGTGGTGGGCGCCGACGGCGACTTTTTGCGTGTGGCCGGGCCATCATAGTTGGCGCGACGCCGAGGGAGAGCCCTGCATGCCA
>JAUVVP010000029.1 GCA_030604585.1 Planctomycetota bacterium
CCGGCTCCTATGGCGCCAAAACCTATGGCGATGCCGCCGGCCAGCAACTTGCTGCCGGTCGTCCAGGACTGCCAGTCCACGTTGCTGGCCAGCCACTCAGTCCACTCTGCAGCCAATTATGCGCCTCCGTGCCGGCCTGCCTCTGCCGGGCTAATCCCTTATCTGCACCGCCGTGTACGCCAGGGCCAGCATGGAGAACACGAACGCATGGACCAGCCCGATGAACAACCCGAAGAACGCCGTCAGGAAAGGCGGCAGACCGATCTGCAGTATCAGGTGCGACACGACCAGCAGTATGACGAAGCCTCCGAAGACGTTGCCGAACAGCCTGAACGGGTGCGATATGGCCTTGCCCAGCTCGCCCACGAAGTTCAGCGGCGCCATGGCCGCGTTCGGCACGCGCTTCAACTGAAACGAATACACCGTCACGAGCACCGTCAGGCACAGAAAGGCTGCCACTACAACTCCCCAGGCGATCCTGGGCATCAAGTCCCATTCAGAGAAGGCGGCCCCGTACTTCGCCAGGAAGACGCAGTTCAGCAGCACTGCCACTGCGAAACTCAGCGCACCCGCTATCCTGCCGGCCAGGCGGTCGGCCGGGAAGCTGGGCTCAAAGAAGCTCCACAGCCAGCTCCTGAACCCGCGAATCCTGATGCCGGAGATGTGGACGACGAAGACCACGATCAGCGCCAGCCCGAGCGGCGTGTTGAGGTCCTGCGTGGGGCAGAAGAACCCCGGCCAGCCCAGCCAGCCCAGGAAGTTGGGCACGCTGCCTATGACGTTGCAGAACAGCACGAAGAGGAAAAGCGTGCCGATAAAGGGCAGGTACTTCCGGCCGTGCTCCTCGCCCAGCGTGCTGTTGCAGACGTCCTCGAAGAACTCCGTGAGCCCCTCGAACAGGACCTGAAGCCTGCCGGGCACCATCTTCAGCGACCGAACGGCGAGCCATGCCACCACCACCAGCACAATCATCACCAGCCACGAGTTGTAGAGCGTGGCCGCGTTGTAGCCCTCGAAGGGCAGCCCCGACACGTTGACCGGTGCGTCTGGTGTTATGTCCATGCTGTTGCGACTGGCTGTTTGTCAGAGCGACGAAGCATCGGGTCTTCCCGGCCCGCTGCGGGCTGCCGAACGCGTCCCCCCGGGACTCTTGCTCCTGTCGAGCAGCTCGGCGGCGATCACGGCCGCATTCATGGCCAGCAGGCCCGTCGCCGTGGTCCAGGGCGAGATCGTCTCGCGGAAGCCGAAGGCCACGGCAAGTACCGCTGCGTTCAGGGCGTAGGTCATCAGCCGGACGCGCACGAGCGGGCCGACCGCGCCGAGCCTCAACAGGGCCCTGTAGCGCAGGTTGAAGCGCAGCACGCTCGCGGCCCCGCCCAGTATCAGTCCGAGCGCGGCCGCCCGGCCATCTCGCAAGCCGAAGTACAGAGCGACGGCCCCGAGCGCAATGAACAGATGGGCAAGCCGGACGGACCGCTGCCAGAAGGCCCGCAACTGTTCCGTCCCGCCACTCATCGGAGTAGCTCCCGTCCTCCGGCCGCCGTCACGGGGCCGGCCGATCCTCATCTCCCCGTCCGCTGACTGCCGTCTTCATGACCAGTCGGTAGACGGCGACCATCCCTCCGGCAACGCCGACCAGAAGCAGGATGATCGTCAGAACGGGGCTGCTGTTCAATCGGCGGTCCAGCAACGTGCCGCCCAAGAATCCGCCCAGGATGCACCCGATCATGATCAGGCCGAGCTGGCCCACCAGGGCGAGCATCGGCAGCACCTGGCCGTTGCCATCGGGCAGCATGCGACACTCCTCGGCGCGGCGTCACATCGCAGGACGCCGCCTTCCGACGCGCTTCAAAAGGACCTATTCTGACACACGGGCGGAGGCGCTGTCAAACGGCCCGAGCCCGGCCCGCCCGGACCGGTTTCCGGCCGGCAAGGCGGCGGCCTACCTCGCCCAGGCGGCGTTGCCCCTGCACCAGCGGATGGTCTCCTCCAGACCCTCCCGAAACGCCGTCCCGGCCACGAAGCCGAACTCCTGCTCGGCCCGCGAGGTGTCCAGCATGCGCCGGGGCTGGCCGTCCGGCTTTGAGGCATCCCAGACGATCCGGCCCTCGAAGCCCGTCAGCTCGGCGATCAGTTCCACCAGGTCCTCTATGCGGATCTCGAAGCCGGACCCCAGGTTCACCGGTTCCGGCCTGTCGTAGCGCTCGGCGGCCATCAGGATGCCCCGGGCGGCGTCCTCCACGTAGAGGAACTCACGGGTCGGCTCCCCTGTGCCCCAGGCCACCAGCTCCCCGTCCCCGCGGTTCCGCGCCTCAATGCACTTGCGGATGATGGCCGGGATGACGTGGGAGGTGGACAGGTCGAAATCGTCGCGCGGGCCGTACAGGTTCACCGGCAGCAGGTAGATGCTGTTGAACCCGTACTGCTCGCGGTAGGCCTGCGACTGCACCAGCAGCATCTTCTTGGCCAGCCCATAGGGCGCGTTGGTCTCTTCCGGGTAGCCGCTCCACAAGTCGTCCTCCCGGAACGGCACGGGCGTGAACTTCGGATAGGCGCAGACGGTGCCGATGATGACGAGCTTCTCGACCTCGTGCAGCCGGCCCTGTTCGATGAGCTGGATGCCCATGACGGCGTTGTCGTAGAAGAAGCTGGCCGGACTGCTCCGGTTCACGCCGATGCCTCCGCACGAGGCCGCCAGATGTAAGACGACGTTGGGGCGGCTGTCCTTATACATCCGCACGATGGCATCGCGGTCCCTCAGGTAGTAGTCGGCGCTGCGCGGCACGAAGACCTCGAGCGGGCCCTTCTCCTCAAGCTGCTCGACGACGAAGGAGCCGAGGAACCCCGCCCCTCCCGTGACCGCAACCCTCTTGTCCTGCCAGTAGCTCACTCGGCCTCCCTCGCGCTCGTTCTCGTGCCCGCCGGCCGGCGAGCTCCAGGCTCCGTGGCACGCGCCTCGCCCCCTCTACGCCCCTTTCTCCACCGCCGTTATGTCCGCCTCCACCATGATGCGCGCCAGCTCTTCGAAGCTCGTCTTCGCCTCCCATCCCAGCATCTTCTTCGCTTTCGAGGCGTCGCCCAGAAGCAGGTCAACCTCGGTGGGGCGGAAGTAGCGCGGGTCCACCTCGACCAGCGCCTTGCCGGTGGCGGCGTCAATGCCTTTCTCGTTCTCGTTCTCGCCTTCCCATTCGATGTCGAATCCCCCGATGGCGAAGGCCAGTTCGGCGAATTGGCGAACGGTGTGCCCCTCCCCGGTGGCGATCACATAATCGTCGGGTTCACCGTTGGGCGCGTTGAGCATCAGCCACATGGCCTCGACGTATTCCGGGGCATAGCCCCAGTCGCGCTGCGCGTTCAGGTTGCCCAGGTAGACCCTCTCCTGGCGCCCGGCCCTGATCTCGGCCACGGCGCGGGTGATCTTGCGCGTGACGAAGCGCTTGCCGCGCCGGGGCGATTCGTGGTTGAACAGTATCCCGCTGCAAGCGTAGAGGCCGTAGGCCTCGCGGTAGTTGACCGTCATCCAGTGCGCAAAGAGCTTAGCGGCGGCGTAGGGGCTTCGCGGATGGAAGGGGGTCCGCTCGGTCTGGGGCACCTCCTGCACCTGGCCGAACATCTCGCTGCTGGATGCCTGGTAGATGCGCGTGTTGACGCGGGCTTCGCGGACCGCTTCCAGCAGGCGCAGCGTGCCCAGAGCGTCGGCGTCGGCCGTGTAGACCGGCTGCTCGAAGGAGACGGCCACGTGGCTCTGAGCGGCCAGATTGTATATCTCGTCCGGGGCGATCTTCTCCACCAGCCGCGCGATGTTGCTCCCGTCCACCATGTCGCCGTAGTAGAGGTGCAGGCGTCGGTCTTTCACGTGCGGGTCCTGGTAGATGTGGTCAATGCGCTCGGTGTTGAAGACCGAGGCGCGACGGATGATGCCGTGCACCTCGTATCCCTTTCCCAGCAGCAGTTCCGCCAGATACGAGCCGTCCTGCCCGGTCACGCCCGTTATCAGGGCCTTCTTCATCGGAACCCTCCCGCCGGCGGAGCCCTCCGCCCTCTGGTACGGAGTTTATACTGGCAAGTTGCCTCCAGTGCAAGCTCGCCGGCCTGCCGCCCGACGGCCGGGCCCTACCTCACGTTGCAACCCGACGCTGCGCAGGGTATTCTGGGGCTTTCTGCCGGGGGATTCCGCATGAGCAGTAGAGGTCCCAGTAAGGGGGACGCTGTCGTCCTCCTCAGCGGCGGCGTGGACTCGGCCACGACGTTGGCCATCGCCGTCGGCGAGGGCTATCGGTGCCACGCGCTCAGTTTCCGCTACGGCCAGCGTCACGCCGTGGAGCTGGCGGCCGCGCGCCGCGTCGCCGAAGCCCTCGGCGCCATCGAACACCGGATGCTCAGTCTGCCCCTGGGCGAACTCGGCGGCTCGGCCCTGACGGACCGGTCCATCGCCGTGCCGACCGGGGGCGCTGACGCGGCCTCAGGCGAAGGCATTCCCGTCACTTACGTGCCGGCCCGCAACACCGTATTCCTCGCCTTCGCGTTGGCCTTTGCGGAGGTGACGGGCTCGGATGCGATCTTCGTGGGCGTCAACGCCGTGGACTACAGCGGCTATCCCGATTGCCGGCCGGAGTACGTCGAGGCGTTTCGTCGCCTGGCGGCACTGGCTACGAAGCGCGCCGTCGAGGGACGCGGCCCGGCCATCGTCACGCCCCTCATGAACATGACCAAGGCGGAGATCATCCGCACCGGCGTCCGCCTTGGCGTGGACTACTCGTTGACCGTGAGCTGCTACGACCCCGACGCGAGGGGCCGGGCCTGCGGCCGCTGCGATAGCTGTCGGCTGCGGAAGAAAGGGTTCCAGGAGGCCGGCGTGCCCGACCAGACCGTGTATCAGCCCTTGCCATCGGAGGGAGAAGAGCCATGACCGACGTGTTGGCCGTGGCTGGCAGCGCCCGGCGCGGCGGCAACAGCGACGCCGTCCTGGAAGCCGCGCTGGATGCGCTGCGCCGGCGCGGCGCCAACGTCCAGACCATCGTCCCGCGCAGGCTCTCCATCAACCCCTGTTCCGCGTGCAACGGATGTTGGGAGACCGGCTACTGCGTCGTCAAGGACGACATGCAGGACCTCTACGTCCGCTTCAGCGAGGTGGACCACGTGGTGGTGGCCTCGCCGCTCTACTTCACATCGCTGCCCGGGCACCTGAAGGTGCTCATTGACCGGTTCCAGTGCTTCTGGGTGCGCACCTACCGGCTGGGAGAGCCGCCGCAGCCGCGCCGCACGGGCATGTTCCTCTGCGTCGGTGCGATGGCAAAGGAACTCTACTTCGACTGCACGCTCAGGATCGTGCGGACCTGGATGGCGTCGCTGAACATGGGCTGCCCGGTCACGCGCTTCTACTCCGGGGTGGACGAGAAGGACGACCTCATCAAGAACCACCCCGAGTATCTGGAAGACGCCCGCGCCGCCGCCCTCGAGCTGCTCGATGGGGCTCACCGTTGATCGTTATTCGCTCGTGCCTTGCGGAGCCCGACCGCCTTCAGGAGGAGCGTGGCAGTCCCGTCATTCGATGCCGACTTCGAAGGCCCCGATGTCCGGCGCCAGGCCGGCCCAGGGCAGGTGGATGCCGGCGCGGTCCGTCCAGGTGAGGGCCGGGGTGAAGGAGATGGAGTCGGCGGTCATGGCAGTGATGGTAACGCGGCCGGCGCCCTCGATCTGGATGGTGTCCGCGACGGCGTCGGGGTAGGAGTCCGGGCCGATGAAGTAGTTGCGTGGGTCGTTCGACATGCCGTTGCCCATCACGCGGACGGTGGTGCCGCTGCCCCCGCCCTCTGCGCGCATGAGGAATACCCCCAGGTCCACGGCCGCACTGCCCGGCCCGAGGCGGAAGTTGTTGCTCTCGTATCGAGCGTCGTCCGTGGCGATGAACCGGGGGTCGAACCTGAGCCCGATGAGATCATGAGGTCCGGTGAAGCCCGTCAGGCCGGCGGCGGCCTGTGCAAAGGTGCGCCGCTCGCGCCCGAAGGCGCCCGTCTGGAAGTTGAAGCTGCCGAATCCTTCGTCGTCGGAGGCGGCGGGCCGGTAGATGTTGTGGTCGCTGAGGGGCTTTGCGTCCAGTTGCACGCGCGGATTCGCATTGCTCCAGGACCAGACGAAGTTGTTGTAGGGGCGCTTCTGCACGATGGTGTTAAAGACGCCTGCGTCTTCCGAGGTCCTGTCCCAGACGAAGGCGCCCAGGTCTCGGCGCTCTCGTGCGTTGCCCCAGAAGACGCTGTTCCACACCTCCACGCGCCCATTGCCGTATCCCAGCCATCCGCCCGCGCCCGGGTTGCGATAGACGATGGCCCGGAGGGGGGGGGGGGTCTGAGTGGCGCCGCCGGGGCGGTCGTCCCCTGAGAATCCAAAGCCGTAGCGCGCAACGCCCGGGTTCTGCGCCGAGTTGATCCCGTTGTTCCAGCTTTCGAAATCCCGCCACCGGTAGGAGAGGTCCGGCAAGGGCGGGCCGACCTCGCCGCTGTTGGCGCCGCGCATCTCGTTGTCGTGGGACCGGCAGCGGACCACCCAGATGGATTCGCAGCCGATCAGGACCAGCGCGTCGCCGTAAGTGGCGCCTTCGCCCTTGCCGTTGCGGCAGGTCTCGACGTCCACAAAGGCGCCGCGGGCGGTCCGGTGATTGTTGAGCAGGCCGGTGGCGAAGCCGGGCCCCCCGTTGTCGTGGGAGATCGTGTCCCTAACGACCCAGTCCGACAGCCTGCCGGCCTCGAACCCGAAGAGGGCATTGTCGGCAAGCTCGAGCCACTCCGCCTTGAACCGGGAGCCCTTGAACACCAGCACCCCGCCGATCCTGACGCGCGGGTCGGGGGGCCCGGCCTTCCGAACCACCAGGCGCTGCGACGGTCCGGCCCCGGCCAGTGTGATCGAGTCCAGGCCCCACACGTCCACCAGCGCGCCGAACCCCCCCGGGGTCAACCCGAAGGCCTTGCCGGAGGGCGTCACGCCCTCCCCGTTCAGCACGAAGGGACCGCTGCTGCCGGGCCATTCTTCGGCCGTCGCCACGCGGATCGTGATCCGCCCGTCCTCGGGCAGGGCAGGGGGGTAGAAGGTCGGGTCCATGCGCCACGCGCCCCCTTCGTCCAGGGTCTGGGTCCGTCCGCCGCGCAGGAGGATGGCGGCGCCGGGAGGCAGCTTGCTCTGCGCCGTAATCGAGCCCCAGCTCGAAGAATAGAACGCTGAGCCGTCGGGCGTTCGCGTGCCCGGCGGGTTCTGCCACGGCGCATCGGGTCTGTCTCCCGCATTCGCGTTGCTGCCCGTCGCCGGGTCAACGTAATAGGTCGGCCCGCCGGCGGCGCGCACGTTCGGAGGGAGTATGACAAGAGCGCACAACACCAACAGCGATGCCCGGACTCGGAAGAGTACAGAGCCGTCTTTGGCCGCTGCCCTTACCATCACTGCCTGCCACTCGAGTGGGGGCCGCAATGCGAATCAGAAATACTGATTGAGCCTTGGCCTCCGCCGAGCGAGACACCTGCTTCAACGCGCGAACAAGGGCGAGAACGGGTCCACGGAACTTGCCCGCCGGCTGTCTGGCGGAACGACCACGCGGCGGCGTCCACGATGAACTCCTCGCCGTGGATGCTCAGCGCACGGGCGGGCGTCAGGGCCGTCTGCGCGGCAGGAGGGGCTCGATGTTCCGAAGCAACTCCGGGATGTCCGTCTCTACGACCTGCCAGACAAGGTTCAGGTCCACCCGGTCGTACTGATGGATGACCCTGTCCCGCATGCCGGCGATCTCGCGCCACGGGATGTGTGGATGCCGGTCAGTGAAGTCGGCCGACAGGCGCTTTGCCGCCTGGCCCAGAAGGGTGATCTCGTGCAGGATGGCAGCTTGCGTCTTGGCATCCTCCAGGAAGGTGTTCCCGTCATGACCCTCCTTGAACTGGAGAATAAGCCGGGCGGCATTGGCGATGTCCAGCAGCGCTGTCTCATCGCGCGGCATAGAACACCTCCGCGGAGCCCAGAATGGCGTCGCGACGGATCCAGTTGGCACTGTGCTCAACTGCCCAGCGACTGACCAGTTCAACCTTTCTGTTTAGGAGCGCGGCCAGCTCCTGCTCCATGCGGACCTCGTCCAGGAGGCTCCACGTTGCCTCCGGTGCATAAGCGACGAGCACGTCTACGTCGCTTTCGGGCCCGAAATCGCCCCGCAGAACCGAGCCGAACAGGGCGAACTCCCTGATCTTCCACCGGCGGCAGAACTCCTCGATCTCATCCCTGGGGAGGTTGATGTTCTCCACGTTCATCACGCCTCTCCGCGTCCCGTTCGTGGTGCCGCACCTGGCCTCGGGCAGATGCGGGCACCATTCTACACTGTGCTGCACCAGGAAGAAACCCCAGGCCCCCGCGGGGCGAATCCGGCGATCACCAACCGTGCGTCGCGTGTTCGAGCGACAGCACCGCGTAAGCGGTCACAAGCTCCGGGACCTGCTCCATCCAGCGGCCGTTCTCGTTGAACCAGGAGCCGTCGGCGCGCTGCACCTTCAATAGCTGCGCGACCAGTTCGCTGCGCCAGTCGTGCGCCGCGCCGTCCGCGTCAACGATCGTCTCCTCGCCGTAGGCGTTCAGCGCACGGGCCATCGTCAGATAGTAGTAATAGAGCCCCTGCCGGCCCAGGCCGGGGTTCTCGGTGACGCTCCAGTGACGGCTGACCCACCCATAGGCGGCCACAACGCGCGGGTCGTCCTTCGCCAGGCGGGCGTAGACCATGCTTTTGAGGCCGGCGTAGGTCATGCCGCCGTAGCTTCTCAAGCCCCCTTCGGGGGTCTGGCCCGCCATGCTCTCGCCGGGCCGGTAGACGAAGCCGCCGTCGTTGGAGGCCCAGGGCTGGTCGTTGGTCGCCTTCAGGTTCTGGCAGCGCTCCAGGAAGGCGAGGGCGCGGTCGTAGGCCAGCTCGGTGCGCGTCTGCGCCCCCTGGCCCGTACCGGCCGCTGCGGCGTCCTCCTCGGCCACCTGTTCCAGGTTGCGGATGGCCTCAATGGCGAACTGGGTGTTCGACAGGTCAGCCCTGTGCATTCCCCCGCCTGAGGGGTCCCTCTCGTAACCCCAGCCGCCGTATTCGAGGCTGTCCCGTGCGAGGCCCTCGCCCTCGTCGGCCTGCCGGTCCAGCAGGAAGGCGCGCGCTCTGGCTATCAGCTCTTCGTCCTCGGGCAGCCCTGCTTCCACGAGGGCCATGGCGCAGAGGCTGGTGCTGTAGCCGGCGTAGAAGCGGTCATACATGCCCCCGTCCGGTTTGGCGAAGCTGCGGATGTAGTCCAGGGCGCTGCCGACGGCGTGGCTGCCGGGCCCGAAGTCCTCCTGTTCGCTGCCGACCATGGCGGTGACCACCAGGGACGTGATGGCCGGGTGGCCCTGCCAGGAGCCGTTCTCTTTCTGGCTGCCTTCCAGGTATCGCAGGCCCCGCCGGACGGCCGCCTTGCTCTCCATCAGCAGTGACGCGTCGCGCCGGGCTTCGCCGAGGGCAAACGAGACCGTCCCGGCGAACACGCCAACGCATATCACCAGTGCCGACCACCGCATGTTCATTCCTCCCTTGACCACAGATACCAGACCAGCCGGGCACGCACAGGATGCCTTCTCTTGCCGTTTCTGTTACTGGTGCTCCCGCTCGCCTTCGGTCTCTTCTCGTTTCTGGGGTGCCCGGATGATCAACTTCACCGGCGTGCCGACGGGCGGGCACCTCTCTTCGTTGACGAAGTAGTACACATCGTCGTTTACGGTCGGCAGGACCAGTTCAAGGATGGCCAGCGGGTCGTGGTAAGTCGTGATGAGGGAGCCGTCAAGGTCCGCCCCGAACGCGCCGTCCAGCAGCCGGCTGCCCAGGAACACCCACGTGGTCTCGGTCATGGCGCGCTCGGCCTGGACGTTGTAGAGGAACTCCTCCGCGCGGACGCGCAGCAGTTCCGCACCATCGTGCTCGTCATCGTCTCGCGACGGCTCGCGCCATTCGACGAATATGAGGGCCTCATCGCCCGGCGGCTTGCTCAGCTCCGGGCTGTCCTCGGGGTATTCGACCGACGGATTGCGGCCCGCCTGCATGTGCAGCAGCAGAAGGGCCACCTGGAGGTCTACCGGCTCCACGTCGAGGGTGAAGACGCTCTCGTGGACCTTCCCGCGCGGCAAGCAGGCCAGCAGCTCGATGGGTCCGCCCGCCTCCATGTTGACCCGGCCGGGGCAGCGGACGGTCCGCTCCTTCGAGTTGATCACGACGTCGCCGACGCGATACAGGTGCGGCCCGATCTTGCGGACGGGCGGCTGTTGCCCGGCGGCGGGCGGTGCTTCCCGGTCCGGATCATCCTGCGCCTCGGGGCCCCCGGCGCACCCCGCCGGCCCCAGGAGGCAGAACGCCACGGCCATTGTCCAGACCAATCTGTGCATGGGGCCCTCCACTTGGAACACCTGTATCTAAGGATTCTAACGGGGGGCGCACAGCATGGAAAGCGCAGCAGCGTGGCGAGGTTCCGGCACCCCCGGCGAGACGCCGGGGGCTACCCGGTACGGGTAGCCCTACCCGTACCGGGTAGGCGGGGCGTCTCGCCCCGCTCTTCGCGAATGGAGTGGCGAGGCGAAACGCAATGCTCCCAGTTCAACAGTCCACTA
>JAUVVP010000469.1 GCA_030604585.1 Planctomycetota bacterium
CGACGTGGCCTTCCTCTTCTTCGACCTGTTCTTCGTCAACCTGAAGAAGACCCGCCTTTTTGCGAACGACTGTCGAGGCAGGCACTCGTTCAGGGGAGGCGTGTGTCCCCCGTCGCGCAAGTACACGAACCGCTTCCTCTTCCGCCTCCTGTGCCCCGAGATGGGGAGAGGACTCGAGGGACGTGGGATATGCCGGGCCGACGAGAAGGCTAAGGTCTACTTGACACGCGGGGCTGCCCTCGCGATCACGATAGTAGTGATCGTTGGCGGAGCGAACCTGGCGGTCGTCAGGTTCTGGCCGAGACTGACCGGCGCCGAACCTCCTGCCGAGAAGCTCGAGAGGCTGTTGGCCGAGCGAGTCACGGGAGGGAATGCGGCCTTTGAGGCGGGGCAGTATGAGGACGCGCTGTCGTTCTTCCGCGGCGCACTGCGAATCGCATCCGACGACAGAGAACTGTGGCACAAGGCCGGCCTCACCTACGCGGAGATGGGCGAACAGGCGAAGGCCGTGCAGTGCTTCCGGGTTGCCGCCGAAGGGGACGATGCCTACCCGCCGGCGCTCGGCAGGTTAGCCCTCTACCTCTACGAGAAGGGCGATGTCGGGCCGGCAGGCAGCTACGCCGAGCAAGCCGTCAGGCTGGGCGGGGCCGACGGTCCGACGCACGCCATCCTGGCCGATCGCTACCTGTGGACGGGCGATACGGACAGCGCAGCCGCCCACCTCCAGAGCGCAGTGGATAAGGACCCCGAGAGCGACATCGTGCGCCTGGCGCAGGCGCATTCGCTCATGCTGGAGGGCAACCTTGACGAAGCGGGAAGGCTGCTGGACGGCATCGCGGATGACGCGCCGGTCGCGCCGTTGGCCGCGCTGTACCGCATGGACGTACTGTGGAAGACCGGCCGGTCGCAGGAGGCGGTCGAACGCCTGAGGGAAGTCGCCGACAAGCACGCGGAGCTGCCGTGGCTGGCCATGCTGTCGCTGGACTCCCAGTTCGCATCGGGCCGGAGGGTGGAGGCCCTGGCCGAAGTGAAGAGGCTGGAGGAGAGGTTCGCCGATCTGCCGGCGGCCAGGCTGGACCTGGGGCGCCTGCTCGGCAAGCGCGGCCTTGACGGCCTGGCGCTTCAGGTGGCGTTGGGTTGCGAGGACGAGCCGGGCGTCGAGCTGCCGGCGCGCGTCCTTGCGGGCGAGCTGTACCTGCGGCGGGGCCTGCCCGACCTTGCGGAGGATTACGCCCGGCGCGCCTTGCTGGAAGATGCGGGCCACCCCGCGGCGCTGCTGCTGGCGGGCAAGGCGGCCCTTGCAAAGAGGGATGCGGACGAGGCGGCAAGGCGTTTCGGCGACGTGGTGAAAGCGGCCCCCGAAAGCGCCGAAGCGTGGTACCTGCTCGCGACTGCGCAGAGGGCCCAGAGGGACCTGGAGGCGGCGTGCCAGAGCTTCCTGAAGGCCTGTGAGTTGCGCCCCGACTCCGGCCCGTTTCGCCAGGACTGCGGCCGGATGCTCCTGGCAGCCGGCAAGAAGGCGGAGGCGCGCGAGCAGTTCCTGAGGGCCGCCGAGCTGCTCCCGAGGCCCTACGCGCCGTACACGAGCCTGGGCATGATGGCCCAGGAAGAAGGCGACAACGCGAAGGCCCGGGAATACTACGTGAAGGCCATCGAGGCCGCGCCCGACCGCTCCATCATTGCGGCCAACAACATGGCGGAACTGCTGCTGTCCGAGAACAAGGACATACCGCTGGCGCTGGCCTTTGCCTACTCGGCGCACGTGCGCGCCTTCGGCACCCCGCTGGAGGCCCCCGCCGCCGACCCACTCGCCAATGCGCTGATCAGGGCGGGATACCCCGCCAGCGCCGTGGGCCTGGCGCGCATGGCCGCCCGCATAAAGCCGGATAGCCCGGAACGCCATTACAGGCGGGGCCTGGCGGAGGCCGCCGCCGGGAACCTGGAAGAGGCGCTCCGCGCATTCGACAAGGCAGCCGAACTCGACCCGGATTCGGAATCAGCGGTCCTCGCCCGGGGCCTGGCCGAGATGCTGAAGCAGCGAGAGAAGGAGCGCCAGGAGGCCGCGCCGGAGGCGGCCGCCCCGAAGGAAGAGGGCTGACTAACTGCTTGGCCTGATGCGGGCAGGACGTGAGGAGAAGGATGGCCCCATCACACGCCATTCCGAAGCTTGATCCGGCTCCGTCCGGCGGATCACACCGGCGGCGCCATGCCGCGCCCTGGATCATCCTGGGCGCCCTCTTCCTACTCACCTACGCCTGGACCTTCCGGGACTTCGTCAGGGCTTCCATTGCCAGCGAGCGCCTGGTCCTCAGTCTGGTTATCTTCGCCGGCGCCGCCTTCCTCGTCTGGGACCGGCAGGATGAGATCGCTCGCACAGAGATCAAGCCGTCCATGTGGGGGCTGGGGCTCTTGGGTGTCTCCGTTCTGCTGTTGGCTGTTGGCACGCGGGCGCATTTCGTCTTCTATGGCGGGAAGATGGGGATCTTCTTGCGCGGCATGTCCGGGGTGGTGTTTCTCTGCGGGGCGCTTCTGCTCTTTGCCGGTTGGCGGCCCTTCCGGCCTCTGCTGCTGCCTGCGGCGCTGCTGGTCTTCGTCTACCCGGAGAACTTCCTCACCAGTGTCTGGCTGGCGGTGCCTCTACAGAACTTCGCGACTGCATTCAGCGCCAGAGCCGTCAGCCTGTTAGGCATGGAGGTAGCGCAGCGAGGACAC
>JAUVVP010000136.1 GCA_030604585.1 Planctomycetota bacterium
CCTGGTGGAGATCCAGACGCGGAACTTCGCTTCCATCAGAAGGAAACTGTCTGCGCTCGCGCTGCGCCATCGCCTGCGTCTGGTCTACCCGATAGCTCGCCGGAAGTGGATCGTCAGGCTGGCAGAGGACGGAGAGGGCCAACTGGGACGCCGCAGATCGCCCAAACGCGGCGCCCTCGAGGAGGTCTTCGAGGAACTGGTCTACCTGCCCGGCCTCCTGGCGAATCCCAACTTCTCCGTGGAGGTGCTGTTCATCCACGAAGAGGAGGTCCGCCGATACGACGCCGGGCGCGGGTGGCGCCGCCACCACTGGGTCACCCAGGAGCGCAGGCTTCTGGATGTGGTGGACCGGCGGCTGTTCGAGACGCCGGCGGACATGTGCGCCCTTATCCCGCAGGCCGTGGCGGACCGGTTCACCACGGCCGACCTCGCGGACGCCACGGGCAGGCCCCGGTGGCTGGCGCAGAAGATGGCCTATTGCCTGCGGCAAATGGGGGCCATCGAACCGGTGGGCAAGCGCAGCAACTCCATCCTCTACGTGCGCGCGGCGGCCTGAGAGCGCCCCGCCGTCGAGGCTAAGGGCATCCAACAAAACCAACCGCGGAGGACGCAGAGCCCGCCGCGAAGGGTTGATCCTGATCCCGCATGCGCGGGACTGAAGGGCCGAGACCATTGATCATGCGCCTTGATTACCTCTGCGCGCTCTCCGGTGAATGTAGTATTGTTAGGAGTTCTAACGCGGTTCTTCCGCTCGGGCGATTGCGCGGTGGGCCGCGGCCAGGCCGGGCAGAACAACCCCCAACACCAGGCATGCGCCGAGCCAGTGCACCCGGGCTCCTTCGACGTGTGTCGGCTCTTGTGCAGGCCTTCTCAGACCGGGCCGATCTGCTGAGCCCTTTCGCCCGGCAGCACAGCGCAGCCGCGTGTGGGCCGCAGCCGCCGCCCCTACGCACCCAGGTAGCCCTTGGCGATTCTCGGCGTGTGGCCCAGCGCGGCCGCTCAGTCAGCAAGCTCCCAAGCCATGATATCATCAACGCTGGCCCTGGTGAGTTCTACAGCCCAGACAATGCACTCTTTGGAGAGGACTCGTTCCCAAGAGAGGCTAGCGTCTCTGTTGATGGAGAAGTACTCAGAAGCAGACGCCTCAATGTCGGATTCTTTAGACTGAAACGCCTGCAACACCTCTTCGTCTGTGATCGGCGCGCTAGCGGTCACCAGCCAGTCATAGATGCTGGTTGATGACAAGAAAGCCTCGGACACTTGTTCACTCGGGTCAATGCCGTGCACGATGGCGTTTCGCATACTATAGAGAAACGTCAACTGCTTCAAACGGTGGCCCTCGAGGAGCTTTGGCTCTTTGATGAGCTGGCGAATGAAGGCGACCTTGCGTGGGAAGTTGCTTGACCTGTAGGCCATCATTATGAGCGTGCGCAGGTTGGCGTCCCCTTTGCTGGTCTCGAGGAGCAGCGTATCGAGTTTCTCGTATAATGCTTGCTCAAAGCACGCGCAGGCTGTTAGGATCGTGACCATGCCATGGGACATGAATTGCGTTATCTCTCCTCTTGCTAATCTGGCCTCCATTTCAGCCAAGAAATCGAGCAGATGCTGATGGGGTGAGAACCTCAGGAACATTTTGACAGACATTTGGTGCCTCCCACGGGAGCAACGATTCTGGCTACATGAAAGAACTCGAGCCCCCCAGGATCCGATTCGACGGCTTCATGGGGGCGATCATTTTCTGGCCAAGACAAAGCAATACCCCTTCTGCGGGTTAAGGGGACCTGCCCTAGTCGGCGTCCATTGGGGGGCTGCTAGGCATTCATTGTCCGAGGCACACCGGCCCACGGCGCACCCCTTCAGCAGTTTCATAGATGGCCGGCCCGCTGAGCCAGATACCCGCGTTGGCGCGTAGCCCTGCCGAGTCGAAGTCGCCCACATCAACCAGCGCATGGCTGCCACGAACGGCCCCCGGCAGGATACCGCGTCGCCCAGGCCGCCGCAACGGCACGCTCCACGTGGGGGACACCCCGTTCATGCCGTGTCCGCCATAGGACGGATCGAAGGGCCATGCCCCTACGGGGTCAGGTAGCCCTTGGCGACCGAGTCCTCGATCAGCGCCTCGGCGAACTGCCACAGCGCCTGCGAACCCTCGCCGATGTGAGCATTGCGGGAGATCACCTGACCGCTGGTGATGCCGTGCTCTTGCCAGGCCCGGCCCTGTGTGTAGTAGTTGTGGAGCAACGGCATGAGCCGGTCGATCCCCCTTGCGAACCTGGCTTCGGGCGATGTGCCGGTCTCGAACTCCTCCCAGGTCTGCCGCAGTTCGGCCGCCTGGTCGTCGGGCAACAGGCCGAAGAGCCGGTCCGCCGCCCGGCCCTCTCGCTCCGCCTTGTCCAGCGCACCGACCTCGTCGTAACAGAACGTGTCGCCGGCATCTATCTCCACGATGTCATGGATCAGGAGCATCTTCAGCACGCGGAGCGGGTCCACGGAGTCGTTGGCATACTCCGCGAGGAGCAGCGTCATAACGGCCACGTGCCAGCAGTGCTCGGCCGAGTTCTCCCGTCGTTCGCCGCCGGCGAGGTAAGAACGCCGCAGCACGCCCTTCAGCTTGTCGATCTCGAGGATAAACTCGACCTGTTGGTCCAGGCGTTCGGTTGCCAAGTCTACTCCTTTCCTTGCACCGATGGGAGGCCGCGCCATTCTCGTAGCCGGACATCATTGAATGGCGAACGCTGCGTCCTGTCAACACCGGGGCACGGGGTAAGTGCTTGCCGGGACTCACCGATTCCGCTACCTTGGTGAAGCGGCGCAGGCGCCCTGCACCTCGAGAGCAGTCCCTTGCCATCGGCCGGGCATTCGGGTCCCTTAGAGACATGGACGAACCGAATCCCCCCATGAACCGGCTGGCCGCCGGCGCCCGCGGGCTCCTGCAAGAGGCGCTCAAGACCAGTTGGACCCTTTTCCGGATCATGGTGCCGGTCCTCATCCTGGTCAGGCTCCTTCAGCAGGCCGGCGCCGTCGAGTGGCTCGGAGACCTTCTGGGTCCTGCGATGAGGTTAGTCGGGCTGCCGGGCAGCATGGGGCTGGTCTGGGCCACGGCGATGCTTGTCAACCTCTACGCCGCGATCGTGGTCTTCGCCTCGCTGGCGCCAGAGGCGCCCCTAACGGTGGCGCAGGTGACGGTGCTGGCCAGCATGATGATGGTGGCGCACGGGCTGCTTGTCGAGCTGCGGATCGCGCAGAAAGCGGGTCCCCGCCTGCGCGTCATGGCGGTGCTGCGCCTGGCCGGGGCCTTTGCCCTCGGCTGGTCGCTGAACCAGATTTACACGCGCGGCGGCTTCCTCCAGGCGACCAACACGCCCATCTTCCCCGCGATGCCGAGGGACCTCTCCTGGCCCGCGTGGGTATTGGGACAGGCGACGAATCTCTGCCTGATATTCCTGATAATCCTCTCCCTGCTGTTCCTGATGAAGGTGCTGAAGCGGGTGGGCATAACGGCGCTGCTCACGCGCCTGCTGGGGCCGGTGCTGCGGATGCTCGGCATGAGCAAGGACGCGGCCCCCATTACGATCGGGGGCATGACGCTGGGGCTGACCTTCGGCGGGGGGCTTATCATCCGGGAGGCGCAGTCGGGCCGGCTCTCGAGGCGCGACGTCTTCTTCTCGCTCGCCCTGATGAGCCTCTGCCACAGCCTGATCGAGGACACGATCCTGATGACGGCCCTCGGCGCCCATCCCTCGGGCATCCTGCTGGGCCGCATCACCTTCTCGCTCGTAGTCGTCTTCCTGTTGGTCAAGCTCCTCGGTGCGGTTTCGGAGGATCTCTTCGACCGGTTCTTCGTGCGGGCCGCCGGCCGGAAGGTCAGCAAAGGGTAGCCCTGATGTGGCGCAGGAGACCTGGCGATGACTCAGCTCCGTCCCGACTTGACATCCGATGCGGCCCGTTGCATCATCGCCGTCCATCTGTGATACTCGGGCGTGAGCCGTCATCAGCGGACAGCATTGGGAGGCGCGATCATGGCGAAGACGAAACGCAAGGTGATCCGGGTCGGCATTATCGGGCAGGGACGCAGCGGCTACGACATCCACGCGGCGCACCTGAGGCGGGACAGGAGGTACAAGATCGTCGCGGTGGTGGACGCCCTCGCCGACCGGCGCGCGGAGGCCGAACGGGAACTCGGCGCCGACGCGTACGCGAAGCATCGCAACATGCTGAAGCGCAGCGACCTGGACCTGGTCGTGGTTGCCGCCCCCAGCCACCTGCACGTGCCGGTCTGCCTCGACGCCTTCAAGGCCGGCCATAACGTGCTGTGCGAGAAGCCGCTGGCGCG
This sequence comes from Planctomycetota bacterium, assembly GCA_030604585.1. Taxonomy (GTDB): domain Bacteria; phylum Planctomycetota; class Brocadiia; order SM23-32; family SM23-32; genus JAUVVP01. The sequence continues at coordinate 4,334 of JAUVVP010000136.1, forward strand.
GCGCGCCTCCCAGGTGGACAGGCTCATCGCGGCGGCTCGCAAGGCGAAGAAGATGCTGGCCATCTTCCAGCAGTCGCGCTTCGCTCCATACTTCGAGCAGGTCAGGAAGGTCATTGATTCGGGCGTGCTCGGCCGCGTCGTGATGATCAAGATCGCCTTCAACGGCTTCGGGCGGCGATGGGACTGGCAGACGCTTCAGCAGTACGACGGCGGCAACCTCCTCAACACAGGCCCGCACCCCCTCGACCAGGCGCTCCAGCTCTTCGGCAGCGGCATGCCGAAGGTCACCTGCTTCATGGACCGGGCCGGCACGTTCGGCGACGCGGAGGACCACGTCAAGCTGCTCCTGTCCGGCAAGAACCGGCCGACGATTGACCTGGAGATCTCCTCCTGCTGCGCGTACCCCCTCTACACCTACCAGGTCTACGGCACCAGGGGCGGCCTGACGGGCAGCACGACCGAGGTCAAATGGAAGTACTTCAAGCCGGGCCAGGCGCCGAAACAGAAGCTCACCCGCGCACCCCTGCCGGACCGCCAGTACTGTCGCGAGAAGCTGAAATGGACGGAGCGGACGTGGACCGTTCCCAAGGGCAAGGCGGACCTGTTCGCCTACATGTCGAAGCAGTTCTACGCGCATCTCTACAAGACGATGGCCGAGGGCGCGCCGCTGGTCATCACCCCGCAGCAGGTGCGCCGGCAGATCGCCGTCATCGAGCAGTGCCACAGGCAGGATCCGCTGCGCAGGCTGAAACGGTGAAGGCCGTGGGCGGCCCCCCGTATGCAGTGGCCGGGCGGGGCCGCTTTCGGCAGGTTAAGTAGCGTGTCCGAGACCCGATGACCTGAGTAGGGGAGAGCGTCATGAGCAAGAAGATCATGATCGTCTGCGGGAGCCCGCGCAAGCAGGGCAACACCAATCGCATAGTCGGCTGGGTGGCCGACGCCGCGCGGGGGGCGGGCGCCGAGGTCGAAGTCATTGACGCTGCCCACCTGGACTACCGGACCAACGGCTGCATCGGCTGCATGGGCTGCCAGAAGAGCGAGGAGTACAGGTGCGTCGTAGATGACGAAGCCGCCCCGATCATCGCCCGCATGCCCGAGGCCGACGCCGTGGTCCTGGCCTCCCCGGTCTACTGGCACGGTCCCACGGCCCAGCTGAAGATGCTGGCGGACCGCATGTTCTCCCTCATCAAGGTCAGCAGCTTCCCGTTCCCCACGCCATTCGAGAAGACCACCCTCGCACTGATCGGGACGGGTGCCGGTCCCATGGACGACGGCCTCGACCTGCTCGAGGAGGTGTTCAAGAGGACCGCGACGGGACTGCAACTCCCGTTCGAGTCCCTCCTCGTCCCCTTGACGCCGGAAGACCCCGAAGACCTCGAGGGCAACGCGGAGGTCAGGGAGAGGGCCGCTGCCTTCGGCCGCAAGCTGGCCGGCGCATGACTCAGCCACCCGAAGGAGATGGGGCGCGGCAGCGCTGCCTTGTGCAACTCGGCCCTACTTCGCCCTGCTCCGCGCTATCGCGCTCTGCAGGGCTACGAAGGGCGGCCATCGCCTTCGCCCTCTGTTCTGCGCCTGAACAACGCTGCGCGATCGGCAAGAGGGCCTGTCCTCCGTAGCTGCGAGCCCCAGCGAGGGGCGAAGGAGGATGGTCGGCCGGATCGGACACGGTTAGAACACTTCGCGGCCTCCGTGGCGGGGTTGCCCTCCGAAGTATCCGAAGCGATCCCGCAGGCCGTATAGAGCCCCGACGCCCTCGCCTGCGGGTCCGCCGTAGGCGGGGCAGCCGGCCGTTCCTGTTCGAGATCGACGCCCCCTACTGCGACG
>JAUVVP010000220.1 GCA_030604585.1 Planctomycetota bacterium
CCCTCGGCCACAAGGAAGGAGACCTGGCGCTGATCGAGACCGCCAACGTCCTCCGGGAGGCCTTCCGCGATTCGGACATCATCGGGCGCGTCGGGGGAGATGAATTCGCCATCCTGGCCATAGAGGCCAAGGGCACAAGAGCAGACGACATCGTAGCCCGATTGCAGAAACGGCTGGACGCCCGCAACAAGCAGGCGTATCGCCATTACCGGTTGTCTCTCAGCGTCGGCATAGCGAGCTATGGCCCCAGGAGCCGCGTGCACCTTGACGAACTGATGGCGCGGGCCGATGCCCTGATGTACGAGCAGAAGCGCGGCAAACAGGCCCCACAACTGTCGTGACGCGTGCGCGCCAGTGCCGAGAGCGACGCAGTCGGGCAGACGGGCGTGCTCCTGCCGGGCCGCGAAGCCCTTTGCGCAAGGGCCGCCGGGGCAATAGAATGCACACAAAGGCGGCGGCGCCGAGACCTTCGCAGACGAGGCGACTATGTCCGAGATCAACGCCGAAGTGATGCGCTCCAGGTCGTGTGCGCGCGCGTTCCGGACGATGATGTGGGCGTTCCTGTTCTTCCTTCCGCTGCCGATCCCGGTTGCCGGAGTGCGGCCGGACCTCGTGGGCTGGTTGCTCGTTCTGGTCGCCCTCCGCTCCGTCGTTCGCCTTCATCCGACCGTTCGGTCCCTGCGCACGCCGGCCATGATCGGTCTGGTCCTGTGGGTCTCTCGCCTTCTCGTGCGCCACGTGGCGACGGAAACGCAGGAGCAGTTCAGTCTCGCGCTCTACCTTGCGACGTGGGCGGTGCTGACGGTGTTCGTCTGGAAGGTCGGTAGTCTGGTCGCCGAAATGGCGGCGCAGGCCGGGGCCACTGCCCTCAGGAGCAGCGCGTCGTGGCGGCGGTGGCTCTGCGTGGGGCCGTTCCTCTTACTGGCCCTCGGTGCGGAGCTTTCCGGGAAGGCGCAATTGCTGGTGGGTTTCCTGTTCCTGCTTGCAGCCACATGCGTAGTATCGCTCCTGATGGGCTTGATGGCGAGCACGGCCAGGATGTGCGCGCAGGCGTCGCAGGCCGTGCCGGAGGAGGAGGGGCTGTCCGGGGGTTTCGACGCGTAGATGCTCCCGTGCGCGCCCGGCGCTCGGGACCTCAGCCGCCGTTCGCGAAGGACGGCAGCCACTGCGCCTGGGCGTCGAAGAGCCGGTCCACCATCTCGTGCACCTGCCGCAGGGTACAGATGGCGCCGGCCAGGGGGTCCATGGCCACGGCGGCGTAGACCAGGTCGCGGTCGCCGCTCAGACCGGCCCTGACCGTGAGTTCCTGCACGTTCACGCAGGCGCGGTTGATGGCGGCGCAGGCGGGCGGCAGGTCACCGATGAAGGTGGGCTGAACGCCGTTCTTATCCACCAGGCAGGGCACCTCCACCGCGCAGCCCGCCGGCAGGTTGGTGATGATCCCCTCGTTCCTGACCGAGCCGTGGATGACCCGCGGGCTGTCGGTGACCGTGCTGTGCACGATGTAGCTGCCGTACTCGCCGCCCGGGTGGAGGCCGCGCTGCTTGGCCTCTTCCAGGAAGCGCGCATTCTGCCCCTCTTCGTCGTGGTCGCAGCATATCTCGTAATAATCCCAGCGGCGGGGCAGGGCTTCGAGGGTCGTCTCGGGGTCCTTGCGGAACCACGGGACGTATTCGGACCCGTGGTGGCTGGACTCGGAGTGGAAGTAGCCCGTAAGCTGCATTATCTCGCCGCGCACCGCCTCGTGCCCGCCGGCATAGAGCTCGTTGCTGCGGTCGCCGGCGGCCTCGCCCGTCACGTGCTTCTCGATGATGCTCTGCCGGATGGCGGGGAGCAGGTCCCTGCCGTTGTGCTCGAACTGGATGAACCACGCCTGGTGATTGAGGCCGGCTGCTCGGAAGTTGCACTCCCGGACGGGCACGCCGGCCTCGCGGGCCAGCAGGTCCGAAGTGCCCTGAATGCTGTGGCAGAGCCCCACCACGTTCAGCCCCAGCTCGTAGGCCGCCCAGGTATTGATCGCCATCGGGTTGGCGTAGTTGAGCACCGACGCGTCCGGGCACAGTTCGCGCACGTCGGCGCTGAGGCCTTTGGTCTGCTCGATCGTGCGCAGGCCGCGGAAGATGCCTCCCGGACCCAGGGTATCGCCCACGGGCTGGTCAACCCCGTACTCTCGCGGGATCTGCACGTCGTGGCGGTATGCTTCCAGCCCGCCCACCTGCCAGGTGATGACGACGAAGTCGGCGCCGTCCAGCGACTCCCGCCGGTCGGTGGTGGACTCGATGACGGTCGGCAGGTTGAACTGCTCGATCAGCGCGCGGGCGCCGGCCAGAGTGCGCCCGAGCCGTTCGGGCGCGATGTCCATCAGGGAGATGGTGCTCTCTTGAAGCTCGGGGAACGAACACACGTCGCGGATCAGCGTCAGCGGGAAGACGAACCCCCCGGCTCCGATGATGGATATCTTCGGCATTCTTTCATGCTCCAGGCGGAGAGGGCAAAAAGGGCGAGCCCGACGGCAACTGCCGGCTTGCGGCCCGAGCCGGCGGGCAGGGGCGAGATGTTAGCAGGGGGCCCCAGCCAAGTCAAGGAAGCGCCCTGATGCGTCCGCCGCCGGAGGTGTTCGCCAGGGCGCGACGCGTTGAACCCGCTGCGTCAGGCGAGTACAATAACAAGGGTACGGGCGTTGAGGCCCCTGGGAGGCGTTTCGCGGGAGAGCGGCGAATAAGATGAAAGGCATCCTCAGGACAGAGCCCGGGCTTAGTGCGGCCGTGGCTTTGCTGCTCGCGGCGGGCCTGTGCATGGCGACTGCGGGCGCCGACGGCGCGGAGATGTTCCGCTATGAGACTGACAACTACGACGTGGAGACCGACGTCAGTCCCGCCTTCGCCAGGCTGCTCGGCGAGCACATGGAAACGATCTACAAGGAGTACTCGGCCCGATTCAAGGAGTACGGCCGCGTAACGGAGCAGTTCAACGTGGCCGTTTTCCGCACCGAGGAAGGCTACCTGAAAGAGGTGCCTCGCCAGGTGAGGGGCTCGACGGGGGTCTTCGTCTCCTCGAAGAAGCTGCTGGCCGCCCACTGCCAGGGCAGGACGGTGGAGGAAGTGCTGCGCACCCTCTACCACGAGGGCTTCCATCAGTTCATGTACCTGGTGGTGTCAAAGAGGTGTCCTATCTGGCTCAACGAGGGCATTGCCGAGTACTTCTCCGAGGCGACCTGGAACGGTCAGGGCTTCACCACCGGCCAGGTGCCGACGCTGCGCGTCCACGTGGTGCAGCAGGCCCTGCGCGACGGCAGCTACATCCGGCTGCACGAGCTGTTCAGGCTGACCCCCGAACAGTGGCTACTGAACGTGCGGACCGACGCACGGCGCGCCAGCCTGCATTACTCCCAGTCCTGGTCCATCGTGCACTTCCTGATCCACGCCGAGGGCGGGCGATACGCCGACATGCTGGACAGCTTTCTGCGGGGGATCTCCGACGGAAAGGACCAGGAAGAGGCCTTCGTCGCCAGCTTCGGCGCCGACCTGGCGTCCTTCGAGAACACATGGGGGCAATACGTCATGGCCTTGCGGCCGAGCCCCAAGTTCCGCTGCCGCGACAACATGGAAGCCGTCATGCTGCTGGCCGACCTGCTGGGCAGGGACGGCCTGGAGTTCGACAGCGTCAACGACCTGCGCCGGGAGGTGCTCGTCCGCCGTCGGTATCGCTGGGAGATCACCCGGCCCACGGGCGAGAAGACGAACTCGGACGATCGCGAAGAGGTGGCCGGGCTGTTCCGCTGCCCGTTCGACCGTAGCAACGGCAGGCTCAGCTACCTCCTGGTCAAACGCCTGGACACGGGCGCGCCGATGCTCATCTGCGACCACCATCCCGGCGTCATTATCAAGGCCTACTACGAGCGGTCTTCCCCCCGCCGGAAGGTGGCCGTTGAAGAGCAGGTGCGCGAAACCGTGGACCAGAGCCTGGCACAGGCCATCGCCGCCGCCGCCAGCCGGATGGAGCCGTAGAAGGTGGCCAGGTCTTCCATCACAGGGACGCACTGGTTCGCGCTTTCCGGCAAGGAGCTGCTGACCCTTGCCGTGGGCGTGGGGATCGTGCTGCTGGCGATCGGGGCGGCCAGGTGCATCGAACGGCTCTGGGGCCGGGCGGACCTGACGGTTGTCGAGACGGGCGATGTCCTGCCGTCCCCCGCCAGGCTGAACGTGAACGAGGCGCAGGATTACGAACTGGCGATGCTGCCCGGCATCGGCCCCAAGATCGCAGAGGCCATCATCGCGTACCGGCGCGAGCACGGACCGTTCGCCGCCCTGGCGGACCTGGAGAAGGTGAGCGGCATCGGCCCGAGCACCGTCGAGAAAGTCCGGCCGCACGCCATGTGCGCGCCCGTCAGGGCCGGCCCAGCGGAACGCGAGGGCTGAGATGGCGACGTTCCAGCTCCAGGCAACGTTCGAACCCGCCGGCGATCAGCCCGAGGCGATCCGACAACTGATCGAACGCTTCGGGGCCGGCAGCCGGTGCGAGACCCTCCTGGGCGCCACCGGCACGGGCAAGACCTTCACCATGGCCAACCTCATCGAGTCCCTCGGACTGCCCACCCTGGTCATCAGCCATAACAAGACACTCGCCGCGCAGCTCTACAGCGAGTTCAAGGAGTTCTTCCCGGACAACGCGGTCGGCTACTTCGTCAGCTACTACGACTACTACCAGCCGGAGGCCTACGTCCCCTCGCGCGACCTCTACATCGCCAAGGACGCCTCCATCAATCAGGACATAGACCGCCTGCGGCTGGCCGCCACCACGCGCCTGATGCAAAGGCAGGACGTGGTGATCGTGGCCAGCGTCTCCTGCATCTACGGCATCGGCGCGCCGGAGGACTACCAGAGCATGTTCGTCACCATCGAGGTGGGCCGGCAGGTCGCCCGCGACGAGATGCTCGGGGACCTGGTGGAGATACAATACCGGCGCAGCGACAGCGACCTGAGACGCGGCACCTTCCGCGC
>JAUVVP010000044.1 GCA_030604585.1 Planctomycetota bacterium
AGTCGGGGTTGCCGTCGCCGAGGGACGTGTGCGAACAGCCCGCCGATTCATCGGTGGTAATCGGCTTGCCGCTTTCGTTAGAACCGCGAGCCGAATCCCGCTAACATGAGCAACCGCCCGCGAGACCGCCGGCCCATGCAGCCACGAGCAACTAACAACTAACAACTAACAACGCTTGCCCGCCTCTGGCGGGAGCAACGCCCGCCCGCTTCCGGCGGGAGCAACTCTCCTGCCGACAACGTAGCAGGGGTTGGGCCAACTTCGTTTGCAGAGAACCGTGGAGGTGGCATCGGATGTTTCCCGAGACCAGAATGCGCAGACTGCGCCGCTCGGAGGGCCTGCGCCGGCTCGCCCGGGAGACGGTGCTGACCTGCGGTGACCTGATCCAGCCGCTTTTCGTGGTGCCCGGCGATGCGCGGGAGGAACCCATAGCCTCGATGCCGGGCGTCACCCGCCTGTCGGCCGACTTGCTGGAGGCGTGGGCGAGGGACCTGAAGCCGCCCGCCGTCCTGGTCTTCGGGGTGCCCAACGAGGAGGCCAAGGACGGGACGGGCTCGGCGGCGCTGCGGGCGGACGGGCTGGTGCCCGAAGCCGTCCGCGCCCTCAAGTCCGCCCGGCCGGACCTGGTCGTCATCACCGACGTATGCCTGTGCGGCTACACGACGCACGGCCACTGCGGACCCGTGACGGAGAGCGGCGAGGTGGACAACGACGCGGCCATCGAGCTGCTGGCCCGCATGGCCGCAGCGCATGCGGCGGCGGGCGCCGACGTGGTGGCCCCCTCGGCGATGATGGACGGCCAGGTGCAGGCCATCCGGGAGGGGCTGGACTGCGAGGGGCTGCGGAACACGGCCATCATGAGCTACGCGGCGAAGTTCGCCTCGGCCTTCTACGGTCCGTTCCGCGAGGCGGCCCACTCCGCGCCGAGTTTCGGCGACCGCCGCTCCTACCAGCTCCCCGTGGCCAACCGCCGGGAGGCGCTGCGGGACGCCCTGCTGGACGAAGACGAGGGCGCCGACTGGCTGATGGTCAAGCCGGCCATGCCCTACCTGGACGTGCTCGCGGAACTGCGCGCCGAGAGCCTGCTGCCCATCGCCGCCTACCACGTCAGCGGCGAGTACGCCATGATCAAGTATGCCGCCGCCCAGGGGGTGCTGGACGAACGCAAGGCGGCACTGGAGGCGATGCTCTGCATCAAACGCGCCGGGGCGGACGCCATCATCACGTATTACGCGCAGCAGGTCTGCGAGTGGCTGCGGAACGGGGAAGGCGGTTGACGGTCGGCAGTTGTTAGTGGTTGACGGGATTATGTTTGCGTGCCCGCAGCGGCGGACTGACGCGCCGTCTTGACGCCCGCTCTCCCACGCCTTAGACTTGATTGCAGGGCGCCTCCAGGGCACGGATGCGGCGACTGTCAGGCGATACTGCGGAGAGGTCGGTCTCGATGGGCTGGGAAACGACGACGGGGCATCTTCTTGGCCTGACCAACTGGCTGCTTCCGCTGCTCTACCTCGGACTGCTGACGGAATACGGCGTGGCCTTCTTCCTGCGCGTCAGGCCCCGCGGGCGCAGCGCGTGGCTGCCGGCCGTGGTGGCCGTGCACGTGCTGTTCCTGTGCCTGTTGGCGATGAGCCTGGAGCACTCCCCGTTCGTGCGCAGCTACGGGGTGCTCTCCGTGGTTGCGGTCTCGACTGCGGGGGTGTACTGGCTGGTGGAGTTCGTGACCCGCGAGCGTCGCACCGGGGCGTTCGTGTTCCTGGTCGTGTTCCTCTTTCAGTACACGTCGTCGGTTCTTCTGCTGTCGGGCAGGGCGGAGGCCGGGGCGGCCCGCTTCGGCGCTCAGGCCGGGGCTTCGGGGCTCCACATCCTTCCCGCCATCGTCGCTTACACGGCCCTGACTATCGCGGCCGTTTACGGCGTCCTGCACATCGTGACTCAGGGGAACCTGAAGGCCCACCGGTTCGGGTTCCTGTTCGACCGGCTGCCGCCCCTGGAGCCGCTGGGCAGGATGAGCCGGCACGCTTTGCTGGTGGGACTGGTGTTCCTGAGCGCGGCCATCGGTGTCGGGGGGTTCATGTTCCTGCGCGCGACTCCTTCCGGGCCGGGCGTCTGGGACCCCAAGATGATAAGCAAGGTGGCCGTCGGGTCGGTTGCCTGGGTCATCTGCGCGGCGGCGGTCGTGGGCAGGCTGGTTGGCAAGTGGCCTGCGCTGCGGGTGTCGCGGCTGGCCGTCGGCGGCTTCCTCGTCCTGATGACGATGCTCGTGCTGAGCATCGTGCTTTCCTGAGATTGCGCGGAGGCGCTGTGGTGCCGAGCCTTTACCCCCTCTACGTGGACCTGTCCGGCCGCGAGGTGCTTGTTGTCGGCGGCGGAGCGGTGGCGGCGCGCAAGGTGCGGGGCCTGCGCGACAGCGGCGCCCGCATAACGGTGGTGGCGCCCCAGGCCTGTCCCGCAATGGAGGAGGCGGCCCGCGAGGTCGGGGCGAACGTGCTGCGCAGGCCCTACTCCTGCGCCGACATCCGCGGCAAGTGGCTGGCCATCGCCGCCACGGATGACCCGGACCTGAACCGGGCCGTTGCCGACGACGCGGCAGGGGCCCGCGTCTTCTGCAACGTGGTGGACCGGCCGGACCTGTGCTCGTTCCAGGTGCCGGCGAGGCTGCGTCGCGGCCTGCTGCAGGTGGCCGTCTCGACGGGAGGCGCCAGCCCCGCGCTGGCCCGCAGGATTCACAAGCAGCTCGAGGCTGCCTACGGCGAGGCCTATGCTCCGCTGCTCGATGCGATGACGGAACTGCGGCGGCATTTCCGCGACAAGTATCCGGACGACAGGGCACGCAGGAAGCAGCTCCTGGAATCCTTCCTCGATTCGCCGGCGCCGGACCTGCTCGTGAAAGATGGCGACCTGGAGGCGTTTCGCAGCGCGGTGGAGCAATGGAGATCTCGGTAGTCGGTACCAGCTTCCGGACGGCGCCGGTGCACGTGAGAGAGCGGCTGGCGCGAACGGAAGACCTCGCGCGGCAGTTGATGCGCGCCTGCCTGGCCGAAGGCGTATTCGAGGAGTGCCTGGTGCTCAGCACGTGCAACCGCACCGAGGTCTACTCCGTGACCCGCGACGGGCGGTTCTCGCTGCCGCACCTCCTCCGGCACATCGCGCGGCTGAAGGGCACCGACGCCGTGGCCGACGCCTCGCACTTCTACCGCCGCGACGGGCTCTCGGCCGTTGCCCATCTGCTGCGGGTGACGGCGTCCCTGGATTCGCAGATCGTCGGCGAACACGAGATCCTCGGGCAGGTCAAGGATGCCTTCCGGTGGGCCACGGAGGCCGGCACGGCGCGCTTCCTGCTGGGCAGGCTGATGCAGCGGGCGCTGCGCACCGGCAAGCGGGTGCGCACTGAGACCGGGCTCGGCGCCGGTTGCGCCAGCGTGCCCGGCGCTGCGGTGGACCTGGCCCTGCACGTGTTCTCGGGGCTGAGGGGCAAGACGGTCCTGCTGGTGGGCGCCGGCCGCACCGCTGAACTTGCCGCCCGCGCCCTGATGCGCGCCGGGGCCGGCGGCTTGATCGTGGCCAATCGCACGCTGTCCCGGGCACAGGAGCTTGCGACCCGCCTTGCGGACAGCCAGCGGGAGCCCGAGGGAGATGATGCGCCCCCCTGTCCCGCGCTGCACGGGGTGACCGTCGAGCGCCCGCTGCCGGCCGCAAGGGCAATAGCGCTCTCGGAGGTGCCGTCGGTCATCGAGAGCGTGGATCTGGTGATCAGTTCGACCGGCGCGCCGGATTACGTGCTCCACTGGGATGCGCTGTGCGGGGTCCTCAGGGCCGCCGACCGTCCCGTTCTCATGGTTGATATCGCCGTTCCCCGGGACATTGACCCGCGCCTGGGAGAGCTGAGCAACGTGTTCCTCTACAACATAGATGACCTGGACCGGCTCGTCGAGGAGAACCTACAGCGGCGCCGGCGGGAGATTCCCCCGGCCGAAGCCATCGTCCGGCACGAAGTGGAGCAGTTCGGCAGGTGGCTGGAGCGGCTGGCGGTCGTGCCGACCATCAAGCTGCTTCAGCGGCGTCTGGAGCAACTGAGGCTGGCCGAGATGGACAGGCGCCGGCGGCAGTTCAGCGCGGCGGACGAGGGTCCTCTCGACACGTTTTCGCGCGCCCTGTGCAAGAAGATCCTCCACGCGCCGCTCGCTTACCTGCACAAGCTGTCCGAGAACGGCTCCTCCACGGCCGAGCTGGAGGCCCTGGAGCTGATCCGGCAGATGTTCGATCTCGACTCCCTGGAAGAGGAGCCATGAGGCGCCTGAAGATCGGGACGCGCGGGTCGGAGCTGGCCCTCTGGCAGGCCGGCTACGTGCGGGACGCCATGCGGCGGGCACATCCGGGCCTCGAGGTGGCCCTGGAGGTCATCCGCACAAGGGGGGACGACGTGCCGGATGCCGGCCCCGCGCCGACCGAGGGCAAGGGGATGTTCACGGGGGAGATCGAGCGGGCGCTGCTGGCCGGGCGCGTTGACCTGGCCGTGCACAGCCTCAAGGACCTGCCGACGGAGCCCATAGGCGGGTTGGCCCTGGCCGCGTTTCCCGAGCGGGCGGACCCGGCCGACGCGCTGGTGGCGCAGGACGGCCTGACGCTCGACTCGCTGCCGCGCCGGGCGGAGGTGCTGACCGGCTCGCCGCGGCGCCGGGCGCAGGTCCTTCATCGCCGGCCGGACCTGATCGTGTCGGCCGTCCGCGGCAACGTGGGCACGCGCCTGAGGAAGCTGGACGAGTCCGGGGCGTATGCCACGGTGCTCGCGTGCGCGGGCCTGGAGCGGCTCGGGCTGGCCGACCGGATCACGGAGCGCTTCGACCCGGCCGAGTTCGTGCCGGCCTGCGGGCAGGGGGCGCTGGCGGTGCAGATACGCGCCGACGACGCCGAGCTGGCCGAACTGTGCGCCGCGCTCGATGACCTCCGCACGCGTGTGGCTGTGACTGCGGAGCGCGCGTTCCTGGCGGCGATGGGCGGCGGCTGCCGGGCGCCCCTCGGAGCCTTCGCCAGATGCGGGGGACACGACGGGCCGCTGATCGTGACCGGCATGGTGGCCGGCGTGGACGGCGCCGAGCTTGTAAGGTGCAGCGTGGAAGGGCCGGCGCCGACTCCACAGGATGCTGAGGCATTGGGCCGCCGCCTGGCGCGCATTGTGCTGGCCGAGGGCGGCGAACAGATCCTGAATGCCATAGCAGCCGCGAATCCCACTCCTGGCGGGGACGTGCGATGAAGGCCGGGTGCGTATACCTGGTGGGAGCGGGACCCGGCGACCCGGGTCTGCTCACCGTGCGGGGAAAGGAGCTTCTTGGCCGCGCCGACGTGGTCGTCTACGACGCCCTGGCGGCCCCCGAACTCCTGGCCCACGCCCCGCCCGATGCCGAGCGGGTCTACGTAGGCAAGCGGGCGTCCCGCCACACGATGAGCCAGGAGCAGATCAACGGGTTGCTGATCGAACGCGCGCGCGGCGGTGCGTCCGTGGTGCGGCTGAAGGGCGGCGACCCATTCGTGTTTGGCCGCGGCGGGGAGGAGGCGCTCGCGCTGGCCGAAGCCGGCATTGCCTTCGAAGTGGTGCCGGGCGTGACGGCGGGCATAGCGGCGCCTGCCTACGCCGGCATCCCGGTCACGCATAGGGGCCTGGCCGGCTGCGTCACACTCGTGACCGGCCACGAGGCCGCCGACAGGGGCGATGCCGGCACGGACTGGCAGGCGCTGGCGCAGACGGGCGGCACGCTGGCAATCTACATGGGCGTGGGGAACCTGCGCCGTGTCTGTGAGAGGCTCATCGAGGGCGGCCTGGCGCCCGACACGCCGGCCGCGGCGCTGCGATGGGGAACCACTCCCCGGCAGCAGACCGTGACGGGGACCGTGGGCGAGCTGGCCGCTGCCGCTGAGGCCGCGGGGGTCGAGCCGCCCGCCCTTATCTTGGTCGGTGGCGTGGTGCGCCTGCGGGAGAAGCTCAGGTGGTTCGAGCGGCGGCCCCTGTTCGACCGGCGCGTGGTGGTCACGCGGGCGCGGGCGCAGGCGTCCGAGTTCGCCGCCGGGCTGCGGGAACTGGGCGCCGGCGTCGTCGAGTTCCCCACCATTCGCATCGAGCCACCCGAAGACCCCGAGCCGCTGAAGCGGGCGGCGGCCGAGCCCGGCTCGTGGGACTGGATCGTCTTCACCAGCGTGAACGGCGTGGATGCGTTCTTCGAGGCCGTTCGAGAGGCCGGCCTGGACGCGCGGGCGCTGGCCGGCTGCCGTGTGGCGGCAATCGGCCCGGCTACGGCAGAGCGCCTCCAGGCACATGGCATTCGCGCCGACGTGCAGCCTGAGACCTACACCAGCGCGGCATTGGTCGAGGCCGTGGCGGCCGAACGCGACCTGGAGAGCAGACGTGTCCTGTGTCCGCGGGCCGAGAGCGCCCCGGCGGACATGCCGGCCGCCCTGACGGCCAGGGGAGCGCAGGTGGCGGACGTCGCCGCCTACCGGACCGTGCCGGACGACGCGGATGCCGGGCCCGTGGCGGAGATGCTGTCGCGCGGCGAGATAGATTGGGTGACTTTCACCAGTTCGTCCACGGTGGAGAACTTCTTCGCTGCTGTGAGTCCTGACCTTCTGCGCCGCGGCTCGGCGCGCGTGGCGAGCATAGGGCCGCTCACGTCCGAGGCCGTCCGCAGTTTCGGCCTGGAGCCCGCCGTCGAGGCAGAGGAGCACACGGTCCCCGGCCTGATCGAAGCGATCATGAAGCACTCGGTCTCCAAAGGGCGGAAGGCGTGATCGGCATATCGAAACTCTACTGCGGCACCGTCGAGCCCTCCGACGTCCTGCGCTATGGCGCCGAGGCGCGGCGGCTGCCGAGCCACCTGTTGCAGTTCTCGAAGGACAAGCGACCGGTGGTCGTCTGGAACTGCACGCGGCGCTGCAACCTGCGCTGCGTCCACTGCTACTCACAGTCGGCTGACCGCCCATACCCGGACGAGATGACGACGGAGGAGGGCTACGCCCTGCTGGAGGACCTGGCAGAGTTCGGTACGCCCGTCGTCCTGTTCTCCGGGGGCGAGCCGCTGCTGCGTCCGGACCTGACGGACTTGGCCAACCGCGCCGTCCGCCTCGGCCTGCGGGCCGTCGTCTCGACCAACGGCACGCTGATTACCGAGGAGACGGCCGCTGCATTCCGCGAGACCGGCGTCAGCTACGTGGGCGTCTCCCTGGATGGGATCGGGGCCACAAACGACAGGTTCCGCGGCCGGGAGGGCGCCTTTGATAGGGCCATGACGGGCATCCGCAACTGCCTGGCCGCCAGCGTCAAGGTGGGCGTGCGCTTCACCATGAACAGGTGCAACGTGGACGACCTCCCGGACATGTTCAACCTGGTCCGCGATGAGGACATACCGCGCGTCTGCTTCTACCACCTGGTCTACGCGGGACGCGGCGCCCGACTGATGGCCGACGACCTGGACCACGAGGCCACGCGCCGCGCGGTGGACCTGATCATTGACCGCACGGCCGGGCTCCACGCTGAAGGGCTGCCCAAGGAAGTGCTCACCGTGGACAACCATGCCGACGGCCCTTACCTCTACCTGCGCATGCTGCGCGAGGGCAGTCCGCGTGCCGACGCTGCGCTGAGGCTGCTGCTGATGAACGGCGGCAATTCGTCGGGGCGCGGCATCGGGTGCGTGAGCTGGGACGGCACGGTGCATCCCGACCAGTTCTGGCGGCACGTGTGCCTGGGGAACGTGCGGGAACGGCCCTTCTCCGAGATATGGACGGACCTTTCCAACCCCCTGATGGCGAAGCTGAAGGACAAGCGCCCGCACCTGAAGGGCCGATGCGCAACGTGCAGGTTCCTGAATGCGTGTGCGGGCAACCTCCGCGCCCGCGCGGAGGCGGCCACCGGCGACCCGTGGGCGCCCGACCCGGCCTGCTACCTTACCGACGAGGAGATCAGCGGAGAGGCCGAGTCACTCGACGCGAAGGACTGACCCCATGGCAGAGAAGCCCGCCACGACCGAGGAGGGCAGCGAGACGGCCCCCCCGCGGCTGATCGCCTGGGAAGTGACGCGCCACTGCCTGCTCAACTGCCAGCACTGCCGCGCCGCCTCCCGCCATGCGCCGGACCCCGGCGAGCTGTCCACGGACGAGTGCTTCCGCCTGCTGGAGAACATCGCTTCCTTCGCCCGGCCCGTCATCATCTTGACCGGCGGGGAGCCGATGCTGCGCTCGGACGTCTACGACATCGCGCGTCACGCCTGCGGGCTGGGCTTGCGGGTCGTCATGGCGCCCTGCGGCATGCTGCTGAACGAGGAGACCGTGGCGAAGATCAAGCAGTCCGGGATAGCGCTCATCTCCCTGTCAATAGACGGCGCCACGGCGCAGACCCACGACGCGTTCCGGGGCTTTGCAGGCGCCTTTGAGGCCTGCCTGAACGGCATCGAGGCGGCCAGGCGCGGGGGGCTGGACTTCCAGATCAACACGACCATCAGCAAGCACAACCTGGCCGAGCTGCCGGCGGTCTTCGAGCTGGCCGTCGGGCTCGGCGCCTCGGTCTTCAATCCCTTCCTGCTGGTGCCCACCGGGCGCGCCAGGGAGCTGGCCCACCAGGAGCTGTCGGCCGAAGGATACGAGCGGGCCCTGCGCTGGCTGGCCGAACGTGAGGCCGACTCCCCCATCCCCATCCGCGTAACGTGCGCCCCGCACTATCAGCGCATCCTCAGGCAACTGGGCCGGCCGGCCGAGGACGGCCGTGGGCCCCGGGGGTGCCTGGGCGGCAAGGCGTTCGCCTTCATCTCCCACCGGGGCAAGGTGCAGATCTGCGGCTTCCTGGACGTCGAGTGCGGCGACCTGCGGCGCGAGGGGTTTGACTTCGGGGCCATCTGGCGGAACTCCGAGGTCCTGCGCCAGGTGCGCGACGTGGACTCTTACCACGGCCGATGCGGCTACTGCGAGTATCGGAAGGTCTGCGGCGGCTGCCGCGCGCGGGCCTACGCGATCACGGGCGATTACCTGGCGGAGGAGCCCTAC
>JAUVVP010000353.1 GCA_030604585.1 Planctomycetota bacterium
GCCGGCTTCGTCCCGCGAGTCGTTCACGTGCAGGAGCCGCAGCTTCTCCAGGCCAACCGCCTTGTCCACGTCCCTTACGAGTCGCTCGACCTCGGCTTCGTCGCGCAGGTCGTAACCGGCGCCAAAGGCGTGGCAGGAGTCAACGGCGAGACCTGCCTCCGGCAGTCGGCCGATCAAGCTGCCCAGGGCGTTGAAGTGGCCTCCCGGGCCGTGAGCGGCGGCCATGTTCTCCAGCAGAACCATGGGGGCACCCGCTGCCCTCTCCAGTGCCCTGCCGATGGCCTCGGCGGCGCGCTCGACGCCCCACTCAGCAGACTTGCCCTTGTGGCTGCCGGGATGCAGGACGTAGTAGTCCGCGCCCATGGTGGCCGCCGCTTCAAGTTCACTCGCCATGCGCGAGACGCTCCGGCGGAACACGGCGGCATGCGGTGAGCAGGGGTTGATCAGATAGCAGGAGTGCACGAAAAGCGGAACCAGATCGGCTTCCGCGCGCGCCCGGCGGAACCGCTCCGTCTCTTCGTGCCCGCGCCGCTGCAACTTCCAGCCTCGCGGGTTGCCGCAGAAGACCTGAAGGGCCGTGCAGCCGCGCTCCAATGCCCGCTCAACCGCTCTGGGCAGCCCGCCCTCTATGGAGACGTGAAAGCCGATCCTGTAGGGGTGTCGGGGTTTCCTTTTCATCCGCACGCCCGGGAACGGACGAGGACGAGGCTTGC
The DNA here is from genome assembly GCA_030604585.1 of Planctomycetota bacterium. Classification (GTDB taxonomy): domain Bacteria; phylum Planctomycetota; class Brocadiia; order SM23-32; family SM23-32; genus JAUVVP01. The sequence continues at coordinate 714 of JAUVVP010000353.1, forward strand.
CCGCCGGCCGTTTGGCGGGACGAGCGCGAGATCGAGGGGCTATTCGTATTGCAGCAGTTCGGGCATGCGGTCCAGGTAGGTGCGGCTGCCGCTCAGGACCTGGTCCCTGCGCATCCTGACCCGCGGGAGCACCTCGTTCACATAGTTCTCCGCCAGGGCCGCCTTGTGCTGTGAGCGCAGCGCCGGCTCCAGCAGCAGGTAGCCGTTGTAGATGAGGGTGGCGCTCTCGACCAGCTTGCCGGTGTGCAGGTCGCGGAAATCGCCGTCCTGGCCGTTCGCGTACTCGATGGCCTCACCCAGCCACTGGCGCGCCTCTTTCAGCGCCTCCAGCATGCCCCCGTCGGCGCCGGCCTCGGCCAGCTTGTCGTGGAGCCGACCGTAGCGTTCTTCGAAGGTGCCCCTGAGCACAGCGCCGACCGCTGCGTTGTGCTGTATCTGCGTGGTCCCCTCGTAGATGGTGGTTATGCGGGCGTCGCGGTAGTGGCGCTCCACGTCGTAGTCGCGCATGTAGCCGCTGCCGGCCAGGACCTGGAGGGCGTCGTAGGCCACCTCGTTGCACATCTCGGTGGCATAGTACTTCGCCACTGGGGTCAGCGCGCGGGCCAGGGTCGTCCAGTAGCGCCCTTGCGCGGCCAGCTCCTCCCCGCCGGGCAGGCCGGCCAGCTCGCCGCTCTTGCGCAGGTGCTCGATACGGTCCGCCATGGCCACGGCGATGGCCGTATCGTAGGTGAGCAGGCGGGAGGTCTCGACCTTCATGTGCATGTCGCCGAGCATCTGCCGCACGGCAGGGAACTGGCGTATGGAGCGGCCGAACTGCTCGCGCTCGGCGGCGTACTCAAGCGCCTCGTTGAGGGCCGCCTGGGCTATGCCGACGCCCTGGGCCGCGATGGCGATCCGCGCCCCATTCATCAGCGACATCACGTAGGTCGAAAGGCCGCGACGGCGCCGGCCCACCAGGACGGCGGTGGCGTCGTTGAACTGGAGCTCGCAGGTGGGCGAGCCGTGGATGCCGAGCTTGTCCTCGATGCGCCGCACTCTGACCTCGGGGCCGGACTCGCAGACGAACACCGAGAGCCCGCGCGCGCCCTCGCTGTCCGGTTCGCTGCGTGCCAGCACCAGCAGGACCTCGGCGCAGCCGTTCGTGATGAACCGCTTGACGCCGTTGAGGTGCCAGGTGTCCGCCGCCTCGTCGTAGGTGGCGCGCAACTGCACGTTGGTCAGGTCGCTGCCTGCGTCGGGCTCGGTCAGGGCCATGGCGCCGGTAACCGCCCCACTGCTGAACATGGGCAGGTATTTCGCCTTTGTCTCCTCGTCGGCGAAGTTGTTGATCGTCTCGGCGATGTCCTGCAGGCCGAACAGGTTCATCAGGCTGGCGTCGGCCTGGCTGACCAGTTCGATGGCGATGGTGTAGATGAGCACGGGCATGTTGAGCCCGCCGTACTCGCGCGGAAGCGTGAAGCCCATCAGGTCGGCCATGCGAAGCTGGTCGAGGGCCTCCCGGGTGCCCGTGGCGTAGCTGACCTTGCCGTCCTCGAAGTGGGCTCCCTCCAGGTCCACGTCGCCGGCGCGCGGCTCGATGAAGTTGCCGGCCAGGTCGCCAACCACTTCCAGCACGCGCCGGTAGCTGTCCATGGCGTCCTCGTGGTCGGTGGGGGCGTAGTCGAACTCCTCGGCCTCGGCGAACCCCCGCTCCTGGAGCATCACCAGCTCGCGCAGGTCTGCGTTGTCGAGGAACTCCTGGATGTCCTCATTGTCGGTGAAGAAGTTGGGCATGCGCCGGTCCCTTACCTCGCGTGTTCCTTGTAGGTGTCTATGAGCGCGGGGATGACCTGGTTCAGGTCCCCGACGATGCCGTAATGAGCGACCTCGATGATCGGGGCGTGGGGGTCGGTGTTGATGGCGATGATCTTGCTGGACTCCTGCATCCCGGCCCGGTGCTGAACGGCGCCGCTGATGCCGCAGGCGATATAGAGCTTGGGCCGCACCGTGGTGCCCGTCTGGCCGACCTGGTGGGCCTTCTCGACGAAGCCGGCGTCCACGGCCGCGCGCGAGGCGCCCACCTCGGCGCCGAGCACGTCCGCCAGGCGCCGGATCAGCTCGAAGTTCTCCTTGCTGCCGACGCCCGCCCCGCCCGAGACGATCACGGTCGCCTTCTTCAGGTTGACCTTCCTCTCGGCGCGGTGCTCCTCGAGCAGTTCCACGCACAGCAGGGACTCGTCTATGGCCCCGTCGAACTTGACCAGCTTGCCGGTGCGCCCCGGCTCGGGCGTTCCCATGCGCATGACGCCCTCGCGGACGGTCGCCATCTGCGGGCGCGTCTCGGGGTTGACGATGGTGGCGATGATGTTGCCGCCGAAGGCGGGCCGGATCTGGTAGAGCAGATTCGGGTAGTCCTTGCCGACCACCACGTCGCGGTGGGGGCCGATCTTCAGGTCGGTGCAGTCGGCGGTCAGGCCCACCTTCAGGGTAGACGCCACGCGCGGCGCCAGATCGCGTCCGGTCGTCGTAGCGCCGAAGAGGACGATCGCCGGCTGATGCCGGCGGACCATGCGGGCCAGCACGTCGGCGTAGGGCAGCGTCGTGTAGTGGGCCAGCTCGACGGCGTCCGCCACGGACACTTCGTCGCAGCCGTGGGCGAACAGCTCCCCCGCCAGCGGCTCGACGCCCTCGCCGAGCAGGAACGCGCCTACGCCGCCGCCCAGGTCGGCGGCCAGCTCGCGCGCCTTGTGGAGCAGCTCGAGGCTGACTTCAGCCACCTTGCCATCTTCCACCTCAGCGAAGACCCATACGTCCTTTGGCTCTTCCATATCGGGATCAACTCCCAAGGGCTCTAACAGAATGAGCCGCAGAGACCGC
>JAUVVP010000272.1 GCA_030604585.1 Planctomycetota bacterium
AACCGGCCGCCTGCTCGGGCTCGTAGTCTCCAACATCATGCACATGATCAACCCCGAGGTGATAGCCTTCAGCGGGGGCGTCACCGCCGCCGGCGACATGCTGATGGACCCCCTGCTGGACGAGGTGCGACAGCGCACCCTCGAGGCCAGCCGTCGGGAGGTCAGGGTCTGCTTCGCCGAGCTGCCGGAGGACGCCGGTGTCATCGGCGCCGCGCGCAACTTCATGCTCCAGCAGACAGGATAGGGCGGCCCATGCGTTGGCTGCCCGACTCCGCGAAGCCCACCCCACAGCCAGGGCTTGCTTTTCGGCTCCAAAACGAAAAGCCCGACCGACGGAGAGCATGCGCTCTCCGCAACGGCGGGCTTCGATCGCCTCCGCCCGCCGGCCGCGCCGGACAGACTTAGGCGGCAGCAACTAGGCAATGGCATTCAGCGCTCAGTCGGCAGTCCGTTCCTATTGAGCCTTCTCGTCCCGTTCCATCATGCCGAAGACATTGCCCTCGGTGTCCGTGAATCCTGCGATGTATCCGACACCAGGAATGGTTGCCTTGGGCTGAACGACTTGGCCGCCATGTGCTTCCACTCGCCCCAGATAGTCGTCAACAGACGGCACGTCGATGAAGTTGGTGACTGAATCGGCAGGGCTATCACGCTTCGCCAGTCCCCCGTCTATTCCAGCTTCGACTGGACTGCCGGTCTTGAGCAACCAGTACTCCGGTGGCCCCTCCCATTTCTGCACCTCCCATCCGAATACATTCCTGTAGAAGTTGAGAGCGCGTTCTGGGTCATCCGCGCTGATGTCGAAGTGAGTCACTCGCGGCATGCCATTGCCTCCTTCCTTGCTTCAGACAACAGGTACTTCCTCACCCGCAGCGGCTCTCGCGCCGTCCCTGCGACCACAAGGTCGCGGCCGCTGCCGCAGTCTCCTCGGGCAGGTCCTTGTACTGCCACGTCCGCCGCGTCTCGACCTCCACATGCGTCACCTTGCCAGCCTCGAAACGGATTGTAACACTGCCGTAGAACTCCCGCAACATCAGATCCGCAAGGAACCTGAACAGCTTCTCACCCCTCGGCATGGGCCGCCTCCTCAGCCGTGGCGACCCGCTCGGCTGTTCGCCCCGTGAACTGGTCCCGCCGCCAAGGAAAGCCGGCTTTACCAGCGCTCGACGGGGGTTGACGAATAGGACGCTATCCGGTATAGTGATATAAGCATCCGTGATGAGGTCAGGATGATAGCGAGCTTCAAGGATTCGGACCTGGAGGCGTTCTACTACGAGGGCCCCGGACGGCGTACCAGGCGGATGCCGGCGGCCATTCACAAGGTCCTCCGCCGGAAGCTCGACCAGCTCTTCAGCGCCGTTGACCTAAGGGACCTTCGGGCTCCGCCGGGCAACAGGCTCCAGGCGCTGAAGGGCGACCACGAGGGCTATCACAGCATACGCGTCAGCGACCAGTGGCGGATCGTGTTCCGCTGGGAGCGGGACGCCGCCTACGAGGTGGAGTTTGCGGACTACCACTGACAGCCAACGAGGCGAGGTGGAACCATGAGTGCCAGGCTTCCCAAAGACCCGACACATCCGGGCGAGATGCTGCTCGAAGAGTTCCTCAAGCCGATGGGGCTCACGCAGTCGGCCTTCGCGAAGCACACCGGCGTGAGCTTCAAGCGCATCAACGAGATCGTGAACGGCAGGCGCTCGACCACGCCGGAGACGGCTTGGCTGTTCAGCCAGGCGCTGGGGACGACCCCGCAGTTCTGGATGAACCTCCAGACGACCTACGACCTGGTCCACGGCCGCGCCGGGCGCAAGGTCGAGCGGATCAGGGCTCGTGCTTCGCAGCGAACTGCTTCGCAGAGTAGCATCTGAGTCTCGAATGCTGACCGAGCGGCGCCGCCAACCTTGCGGCCAGGAGCGTCGATCTTAAGGCCAACGGCGAACCTTCGCAATCAACCGTCTGGGGGGCCCTGCCGCTCCGCTCGACGCCACTCCAGGTAGCGCTGAAGGATGATCTGCGGGGCGAGACGCCCCGCCTACCCGGTACGGGTAGCCCCCGGCGTCTCGCCGGGGGTGCCGGAACGCAAGGGCCGCTGCTTAACGGGCCAATAGCCCCCCGCTACTCCTGCTGCTCCTGCCGGCGCTCGGCCGCCCGGCGGCCCAGGTAGCGCTGGAGGATGATCTGCGCCGCCATCCGGTCCACCTCCCTGCGGCGCGTGCGCATGCTGGCTCCCATGTCCGACAGCGCCCGATGGGCCTGGGCCGTGGTGAGCCGCTCGTCCATCGTGGCCACCTCTACCGCGGGCAGCCGCTTGCGCAGGTCCTTGATGAACCCCCTCACCTTGCGGGCCTGGATGCCCTCCGTGCCGTCCATCCGCAGCGGCATGCCCACAACGATGAGCCCGACGCCGCGCTCCTCGGCCAACTGGGCGATGCGATCCAGTTCCCCGCCGTCTCGCGTGACGGTCGGCCGCGCATGGGCGGCGATCTCCAGCTCGTCGCTGACGGCCACGCCGATCCTCCGTTCGCCGTAATCCAGCCCCAGGATCACCATCCCCAGCCCCGCCTCCAGAAGGTTCGCGACGCCCGGCCGCGGCATCCATTCTAACCGCCCCTCCGCCGGGCCGCCAGCAGCGGGGCTCGCCCCGATACGACGCGTTCCGGGCGCCCACAGCGCACCCCGTGGCACCGCCGGGCGAACGACGGGGGGCCAAACCCAGGGCCGACAGCAGACCACATGTCAACGACGGAGAGGAAAAGGCAAGAAAAAACGATGAATCCAAAGGCCGCCCCAGGGCGGCCCCGCACAGATGTTTACTCCCACATGTAGCTCCTTTGGAGGGCGCCGGCTACAGGCTGTTGAGCTTGGGGCACTCGGCGGCCTGCTGCTCGTGTCGGGGCCGCTGCGTATGTCCAGGGGTCAGGAAGAGAACGCGAAAAAAAAGCCTTGACAGGTTGCAGAGCCGACGGTAATATTTTAGCACTTTGATAATGTATATGCCGAGCTGGCTTGGCATTAAACCCTGGCAACATGAGGCTTGTGAGAATAAGACCACATAGGACAGGGTGTGGAAGGGCATCAAGAGAGAACTGATGGGTACCTTTGAACTACTGGTGGGCAATAACGGCCAGAACGGACTCGTCCGGCTCTTCGGCTATCAGGATACGCTGAGCCTGGATGCGCGGGGCCGCTTCCGGATTCCCGACGAGCTGGCCGGCGCCATCCACCACGAGCTGGGGCGCGTGCAGCGAGCATCGGGCGCAGAGGCCCCCCCCGTCCCCTTCCGGAGGCTCTCCTTCTATTTCGCGCCCGGCACGCGCAGCCGCATCTTCCTCTACCCCACCCCCAACATCCGCCTGGCCGTAGACGACTTCGAGAACCCGCCGAACGGACACTCCCCCGAGCTGATCCGTCGCGCCCGGGACCACTTCTACGCCCACCTGCGTTTCGTTGAAGCCGACAAACAGAACCGGCTCGTCATCCCCGAGGGCTTGCGCAAGCACGCGGGCATTGACGAGGAGGTCCAGCACATAGCCCTGATCGCTCAGAACTACTGGCTGGCGCTGGCGCGCACCGAACTGGTCGAACAGTGGGCCGCCGAGAACCAGGAGGCTTTCGAGCAAGTCGCGCCCGATCTGCTCGACCCGATACGAAGGACGCCTCCGGCCCCTTCCGGCGGGGAGCCCGAAACCGACTGAGCTTCATGACACCGTTCATCAGCGCCAGGGCACGCGACGAGAGATGCGCTTCTTTGAGCAACACTGCGAGGCCGTTGCGGTCTTGGAACGAGAAGATGCAAGTGTCGGCCCGCCGCTTCACCAACCGGCCATGGTCCCGCAGGTGCTCGACCTCCTCCAGCCCGCCCCCGGCGACAGCGTCCTGGACCTGACCCTGGGCACGGCCGGCCATTCCCTCGCCCTGGCGGCAGCCATCGGACCCGATGGCCTGCTCGTCGGGATAGACGCCGACCCCGAAGCGATCTCAACCGCCCGCGCCCGCCTGGAGGCCGAAGCCCCCTGCACCTTCCGCCTGTTTGCAGAGCGGTTCAGCCGGGCGCACGACGTTGCCCGCCGCGCCGGGGTCGAGGGCTTTGACGTGGCGCTGGCGGACCTGGGCGTGGGCACCCACCAACTCCTGCGGCCGGAGCGCGCCTTCTCCTTCGACTCCGACGCGAAGCTCGACATGCGCTACGACACCTCCGGCGGCCCGAGCGCCTGGGACGTCGTCAATGGGGCGCCTGAGCAGGAGCTGGCCGACATCTTCCATCGCTTCGGCGAGGAGCGCTACAGCCGTCAGATCGCGGCCCAACTCTGCCGTCGCCGCACCGCACGCCCCATCAACACCCCCGCCGAGCTGGCCGACCTGGTGAAACGAGTTGCGGCACGGCGCACTCCCCGCCGGCGGACGTGGCG
>JAUVVP010000293.1 GCA_030604585.1 Planctomycetota bacterium
CCGACGAGAAACTGGAGATGACCAGGGCGCTGCCGGCAAACGGCATGGTGATCTCAGCAGAGAGGCCCGTCGCCGCGAAGCTGCCCGATGATGTCGTAACGGTGCTCGTCAGCGTCCCGATCTCAGCGTCCAGGATCGGAGCGGCGCGCGCCAGGCCCGGCTGAACACACAACAGCATCCCCAAGGCGAGAAGGCACACGGCCGAACGCAACTTGCGAGCACGTTTCAAACCACCCCTGAGCGTTCTCATCCCCTCATCTCCTTTGCGCCCATAAGCGCGGAAAAGCACCGCACACATGGTCCTGGCAATGTGCGGATTCCCCAAAAGATACAAACCAGTGTGCTGCATTATACTCAATACGGGAAGCCTGTCAAGCCGCTTCTCGTGTGCGCCAAGCGACCTATCATCAGCGTCGAAACCGGCACGGCCCGCATGGCTTCAATGCCCTCAATTCCGGGCTTGCCACGGTCCTTCCGTGCTGATTCGGACTGAGCCAAGCTTGCTCCCGTACGTAGAATGCACATCGATCCCCGTGGAGAAGTGCAAACAACGTACCGGTACGCATGGCATAGGAGGGCCGAATCAGGGGCACGCCCAACGCGTTGTTCTACAAGGGCTTACGACTAACGATAATCAGGGCCGCAGGACAGGCTCGCAACGCGCGGGCGGCGCGGTGTTTAGGGAACTCAACACACACACCCGGCAACAGCGCCTTCGCGGTTGTAACAGCATATCCCCAGGCGAGTTAGAACCGGACGGGGAACGTTCATCTCGGGAGACGGCTTTCCGTCCTTCTCGACGTGCAAAAGGCCCGTGTCAGACACTTCTGGCACCCAACCCTGGCATTGTCACAAGTGCTGCCCAAAACAAGGAGCCGTAGTCGCCACTGAAGCGCCGGCATGAGCAAGCGCCTGCTGCTGGCGGCCCCTTGGGCCGGGGCTGATTGTGAGTGGGAAAAGGGGTCAGACCCCTTTTCCCCGGGTGGTTCGTGCAGGGGGACCTGGCGGCGGCAGTGCGGCTCGGCGTGGACGACCTCTTCCTCGGCATTGACGCGCTCAGCCAGAACCCCGCCGGCGGGGCTTACCTGGGGGGAGCCCGACCGACCGAACGGGCTCCGGTTCCTGGGACGGGGAGTCCCGCGGTTCTTCGGCTAAGTTGAGCCGTCCAACTGATGCTTCATGCCTTGGGGCGCTGGTTCTTCGTCATCTCCGTCTGGAGGTCCTGGATGAGGAACCGGCTTTTCTTGGACGGTTCCTTTCGATGCTGCCACAGGGCCAGCAGCGAATCGTTGTCCATCCCGCGCATCAGGCCAACGACGCGCCGCTTCAGTTCGTATCTTGCCGCCGATACGGCCAGTCTCTCCATCGGGTCCATGTCTTTCATCTTCGTCCTCTCGCCTTTTGCTTCGACGGAAATGCCCGCCGCCGCTCGCCCGGGCCGGCAGCCAAAAGGAGGCCGGCGACCCCGCTCACGTCACGGCGCAGTGAGAGAAAGAGTATACGACAGAAGGAGGGGTACAAGGAAATGGAGCGGGTGAAGGGATTCGAACCCTCGACACCTAGCATGGCAAGCTAGTGCTCTTCCACTGAGCTACACCCGCTCCGGCAGGCGCCGAAAAGTGTGGAATTGGTGCGAAGGGGGGGATTCGAACCCCCAATTCGCCATGCGGCGAACTAGATCCTAAATCTAGCGCGTCTGCCAGTTCCGCCACCTTCGCGCGCAACCCCTGATGCTACACCAACGCGACCCCAAGCGCAAGAGGATTTCCCCTCGTGCGCCGGACGGGCCACGGTTTGCTTTGCCCTGCCCGGACGGCTATCATGGGCGGCCGTTTGGTCCCTTCCGAGAGGTCGAAGCCGTGGGCGTGCCGGTCCTTCACTGTTACGCGGACTACAAGTGGACGGGCCCCTCGGAGCCGATCGTGCGGCTCTGCCGCGAACTGTCGGGCCTGGGGTGGCGCTCGGACCTGGCCTGCATGGCGCCGTGGAGGGAGGGCGAAGGGGAGCTTGCCCGGCGGGCCGCAGCGGCGGGGATCGCGGTATCCGAGACCTTCGGCTTCCACAGGAGACGGGGCTTGACCAGGATGGTCCGCGACCGCAGGGCCATCTTGCGCCATCTGGCCGATGGCGACTACGGCATAGTGCACTGCCATGGCAGTTGGGACCATTTCGTTGCCGGCCGGGCAATCGGGCGCAGCTCCGCGGGCATGCCGCTCGTGCGTACCGACCATGGGGCGCGCGAGTACGTGGGCCACTTCCTGTGGCGCTACTACTTCGGCCCGAGGATGATCGATCACCTCATCGTCCTCAGCGACCGCTATGCCGTACAGGCCGTCAACCGCCTGGGCCTGGCGGTCGGAGCGGTCACAACCGTTCGCGGCGCTGTGGATACGAAGGAGTTCAAGCCGTCTGAGGCCCCGCCGGGGATGCGCGAGCGCTTCGGCCTCGCACCGGAGGACGTCGTGATCGGGGTCGTGGCGAGGGTCCAGCGGCACCGGCGGTTTGGCGTCCTGCTGGCGGCGGCCGCTTCGGTGCGGAGGCGCGACCCGCGGGTGAAGGTAGTCGTGTGCGGCCGCGGGACCCGCAGGAAGCAACTCCTGGACCGCCCCGTGCAGAAGATGGGGCTTCAGGACACGGTCATCCCCCTCGGCTACCGCCGGGAGGACTACCGCGATACGCTCTCGGTCTTCGACGCGGGCCTGATGCTGGTCCCCGGCAGCGACGGATCATGCCGGGCCGCCCTCCAGATGGCCGCGATGGGGAAGCCCCTGATAGTGGCGCAGCGCGGCGTGCTGCCGGACATCGTGCGCGACGGGGAGACGGGGATCGTCGTGGATGACACGTCCGGGAACCTGGCCGAGGCGATGCTCCTGATGGCAGAGGACCCGACACGGCGCCGGCGGTGGGGCAGGGCGGCGCGCCAGCGCATGTGTGCGCGGTTCTCGCTATCCCGCCAGGCCGAGGACGTGATCCGCGTCTACGAGAAGTTGCTGTGAGGGCGGGAGGGCCATCCGTCCGGCAAGGCGTGCTGAGGTAACTCGCAGTCCATGCTGCTCCGACCCCCGCGTAGTTGGAACAAGGAAGGTCCATGACCTGGCGCTTTCCTGATCGGGCATCGCCGACGTCACCTGGCGGCGGAGCCGCCGGGGCGTAGAGCGTGGGGCTTCAGCCCCGGGCAAGGGTCTTTGGGGCCAGGCCTGCGGCGCCCCTTCAGGGCGCGGTTCTTTTGGCTGCCTTCTTCCCTGGGGCTGAAGCCCCAGGCTTTATGCCCGCGCCCTTTCAGGGCGCCGGCTGAATCGCACCCGCCTCGGGTGACGAGTGTGTCGGTCCGTTCGCCAACCGTCCTCCAGGCTATCGGAGATGTGGCGCAGCTTGCCCGCCGTACGACTGGCGAGCTGGCGGCGGAGCCGCCGGGGCGTAGAGCCTGGGGCTTCAGCCCCAGGTAAGGGTCAATCCGCCGCCCCGCCCTGAAGGGGCGGGGGAAAGGGAGCGGCACGGCAGGGGGGCCTCCGCCTGGGGCTGAAGCCCCAGGCTTTATGCCTTCGCCCCTTCAGGGCGTCGGCATGCCGCACGGGGACCGGCACGCGCATGGGAGATCCCGGGTGCACCTGCTTCGGCCCAGAACGGCCCCGTCACCCCCGTCGGAAGAACGCCCGGACGGCCTCCAGCGCATCCTGCGGCGTGCGGAACACCTGGTGGCGGGTGGGGAGGCTGTGCAGGAAGCTGCGCCCGTAGCCCTTCGTCACCAGTCGCCTGTCGGTGACGATTATGACGCCGGTGTCGGTCCGGGTGCGTATCAGGCGGCCGAAGCCCTGCCGGAAGCTGACCACCGCCTCCGGCAGCGTGTAATGGACGAAGGGGTCCCGGCCCAGCTTGCGGAGGTACTCGGTCCGGCCGCGCACCAGCGGGTCGGTGAAGACGTGGAACGGCAGCTTGGTCAACACCAGGCAGCTCAGTGACTCGCCGGAGATGTCCACACCTTCCCAGAAGCTCCGCGTCCCGAGCAACACCGATGAGGTAACGGTGCGAAACAGGGACGTAAGGGCCTCCCGGCTGCCGCTGTGGCCCTGGGCCAGCACGGTGATGCCGGCCCGTTGCAGGGGCTCCTTTACGGTCGCATACACCGCGTCCAGCAACGAATAGGAAGTGAAGAGAACGAGGGCGCGCCCCTGAGTGCACTGGAG
>JAUVVP010000205.1 GCA_030604585.1 Planctomycetota bacterium
CTTTGAGGCCGATGCGGATTGCATCCGGGTCTCGGGCAGCCTGGTTGACCGCAGGGGCGGAGACCGGGCGGTCGCCCTGTATTTCGCGCTGCCGCTCGATGCCGCCGGCTGGCAGTGGCACGACGACGTGCGCCACAGCAGGACGGTCGAGGCGGGCCGGGAGTATGCGAACCTGGCCAACACCGGCACCGGCGCGAACGGGAACATGTCGCTGTATCCGTTGGGCTGCATCGGCAATGCGGACGGTGGGCTCGCGCTGGCCCTCGACATGGGCCTGCCGGCCCAGTACAGGATCGGCTACAGCGGCCCGGCGCGGCAGTTCTTCATCGCCTATGACCTGGGGCTGAGCCCGGATACCGACAGCTTCCCCAGCGCAGCGCCGTTCAAGTTCGCCATCTTCCGGACCGATCCGCAATGGGGCTTCCGCGCCGCCGTGAAAAAGCTCTACGAGGTCTTCCCTGACCACTTCCTGTGCCGCTCCAGGCAGCAGGGCATCTGGATGCCCTTCACCGACGTGAGCACCGTGCAGGGATGGGAGGACTTCGGTTTCCGCTACCACGAGGGCATCAACAACGTTCCCTTCGACGACGGGGCCGGCATCCTGAGCTTCCGCTACACCGAGCCTTCGACGTGGTGGTTTTCCATTGACCCGGACGTGCCCCGCACCCGTGAGAACGTGACGGCGCTTCTTCAGGAGGCCGTTGAGTCGGGCAGTGCCCGGCGCCACCGGCAGGCGGAAGCGGCGCTCGTCTCGGGCTCCCATGACGCCGACGGACGGCTCCAGTACCTGGTGCGCGACACGCCCTGGGCAAACGGCGTCGTCTTCAGCCTGAACCCCAACCCGCGCATTCCCGGCAACTCCGAGGCGGCCATGTACTGGAACGACGAGGTCAAGCGTCGCCTTTACGGCCCGGACGCCGCCGGGGAGCAGGACGGCGAGTACCTCGACTCGCTGGAAGCGTACGTCACGGCCACCGAGAACTTCCGCCGGGAGCACTTCCGCTACGTCAGCGTCCCGCTGACCTTCGCAACGGACTCGAAGCGGCCCGTCATCCACAAGGCCCACGCGCAGTACGAGTTCACGAAGTGGATTGCGGAGGACGTGCACGGAATGGGCAAGCTCATGTTCGCCAACTCCGTGCCGGAGCGGTTCGCCTTCCTCTGCCCGTGGCTCGACGTCATGGGCTGCGAGATGGACTGGCTGGACTCGGAGGGCCGCTGGCGTCCGCCGTCCGACGAGCGGATGAATTTGAGGCGCACCATGTGTTACCGCAAGCCCTACCTCATACTGATGAACACGCGCTTCGAGCGGTTCACGCCCGACCTGGTCGAGAAGTACTTCCAGCGCAGCCTGTTCTACGGCATCTGGCCCAGCATGTTCAGCCACAACGCCTCCGATGACCCTTACTGGCGGACCCCCGAGTGGTACAACCGTGACCGGCACCTGTTCAAGCGCTACATCCCCCTGGTGAGATTGGCCGCGGAGGCCGGCTGGGAGCCGGTCACTCACGCCGTCACGGATAACGAAACCGTCTACGTGGAGCGGTTCGGTCCGTCCGGCGACGGCCGGGTGTACCTCACGCTGCTGAACGATTCGGCCGAGGCGCAGGACGCCGCGCTGACGATTGATGCGGCCGAGCTTGGCATCGAGAGCGCCGAATCCGTTGCCGACCTGGTCTCGGGCGAGACGCTGAAGGCATCGGTCCAGGACGGCGCCCTGCGCGTGGCGGTTGAGATGGCGCCGGAGCAGGTCCGCCTCATCGAGCTGAGCGCCCGGCCGGGGACGGACTGATCCGCCTTCGGCCCGGGACCCCAAGGAGGAGTGCCCCCATGCGATTTGCGCTTTGTGTTGCGGCCCTGTGTGTTGCCGCCGGCGCAGCGTCGGCCGCGTCCAATCAGTTGCCCAACTCGAGCTTCGAGCGGGGCGAGGCGGGCTGGTCTCTCTGGCATGAGGCGCCCGGGGTCAGTTCGGGCGGCGTCACAGACGAAGCCGCCCGCCACGGGCAGCGCTGCTTCAGGCTTCAGAACCGGGAAGCTCGGGAGGCCGTCCTCCACTCCGATCCCGTTCCGGTGCAGGGCGGCGCCGACTACACGCTCTCCGCCTATGCCCGCACCGACAGCGCGGAGGGCGTGCGCATCGCGCTCTGGGCCCTCAGTCGGGACCAGCTCGAACGGACGCGAGAGCAGGGCGGGGCGCAGACCGCCTGGACGGCCGGCCCCGAGGGCGAGGGCATCCTCCCGAACGGCGGGTTCGAAGGCGGCGCGGGCGGCTGGCATCTGTGGCACCAGTTCCCCGGTCGCTCTTCCGGCGGACTCATCAGCGGACAGGGCCGCGATGGCGGCGTGGCATTCCACGTAGTGAACGACGGCCGCGGGGGCGCCAATCTCCATTCCGACCCCGTCCCATGTGAGCCGAACGCCACCTACACGCTGACCGTTTGCGCGCGCGTCCGGGACGGGCGAGGCGTGAGGATCGCGGGTTGGGCCCTGGACGGGGAAGGCGGCACCATCAGCTACGCGGTCGACGGCTCGACGGAGCTGCCATCGAACGTCCCCGGGTACCGCCGCTTTGTCAAGACGTTCGTCACTCCCGCCAACTGCGTGCAGCTCAAGGCCCACCTGACGTGCAACGGGGGCGAGGTCTGGTGGGACGACTGCCGGCTGGTCTTGCAGGGCGAAAGCCTCAGCTTTGAGCTGTCCTACGGGGCGGACCTGCCCGCCGACCAGCCTGCCTGGGCGCGGTTCAAGTGCGTTGTGCGCACCCCCGAGAACTGCGCGGCTCTGAAAGTCCTCCTCGTCTCGCACGGGGGCACGGCCTGGTGGGATGCCGTTCAAGTGGAGCGCGGGCGCGACGCCAGTTCGTACCGCAGCGGCCCGACCGTCGGGGAGGCGGGCGCGGACGGGAAGAACCTGCTCTCCAACTCCGGCTTTGAGGACGGCGAGGCCGACTGGGGCCTCTGGCATCAGTTCCCGGGGCGTTCCTCAGGCGAAGTGGCGGCGGGGGCCGGCAGGGACGGCAGCCTGGCGTTTCACGTTCTCAATCCGGGGGACGGCGGAGCCAACCTGCACTCGGAGCCGGTCCTCTGCCAGCCCGGCTCAACCTACACGCTCAGCGTCTACGCCCGCGTCAAGGACGGCCGGGGCGTGGCCATCGGCGGCTGGGGACTGGACCGCAGGGGGCAGGTCATCAGCTACGCCCTCGACGATGTGGCAGAGCTGCCGTCGCAGGTCCCCCGGTTCACGCGTTTCACCAAGACCTTTACCGCGCCGTCCGATTGCGTGCTGCTGAAGGCGCATCTGATCTGCAACGGCGGGGAGGTGTGGTGGGGCGACTGCCAGTTGGAGAAGGGCGAGCGGCCGACCGCGTACGTGGCCGGTCCTCGCGTGGACCTTCTGCCGCCGCGGGAAGGGCCGCAGGCCGTGGCTTACGCGCGAGCCATCGTCCGGGAGGCGAGGCTGCGGGATGTCCTGGCGCAGACCGAGCGCCTGGTCGCCTATGCGGACGCCGACCGCGCCGCGCAGGTGCACGGCTCGCCGGCAGACGACCGGCGCGCTGTGGCACAGGTCTCTGAGATGCTCGGGGCCGCTTACCTCGTGCCGGACTACCGTTCGGTGGACTACGCCGCTCTGAACGGGCTTACGGACCGGGCGGAGGCGCGGCTGATTGAGACGTGGCAATCGCTGGGACACGATCCCGCCGGAATCTTCGATGAGTGGCGGCCGGAGCCCCTGCCGGGGAACATGGACAAAGGCGCTCTGGCCCGCGAGTTCCTGATCTTCCCGTGCTTCACCTCCGACCTGTTCTTCAGCGGCGGGTGCGATTGGGGCCTGCTGGAACCGTTCGGATTCCGCGTGGTGAGCGGATGGTGGGGAGTGTCGTTCACAAAAGAGAGCAGGCTTCAGCCGGCGGGCATGGACAGGGTCATCGAGACCTGTGCGGCGCGCGGTTACCGATGCGACATCGCCGTGGATCCAGCCGACGCCGCCGCCACCTTGTTGAGGCAGCGATTGGGCGACGCGATCTACCTGCACAATGCGCAGGGCGAGTGGTCGCCGCAGGGCAACTGTCACAACACGATCAACATCTGGCATCCCGAAGTGCGGGCCCTGGCGACCGACTGCCTGGGGCAGATCGCCGCCCACTACGCCGACAATCCGGGGGTGTTGTCCTACGAACTGATCAATGAGCCGTCCCTGGCGATCGAGAAGCACGAGCACGGCTACCGCTATGAACCCATCGGCGTGGGCGGCTACAGCGAAGCCGCGCGGGCGGCATGGCGAAAATGGCTGAGGCGGCGGTACGGCACCGTCGAAGCCCTGAACGCCCGGTGGCGGTCGGACTACGGCGGATTCGACGAAGTGGCGCCGCCGGCCGACCTCTCGACGCCCATTCCACGGGATGCGCACACGCCCGTCAGCACCGGTCGCGTGTACGACTTCCAGACCTTCCGCGACGAAAGCCACGGGGATTGGTTCAGCCTCTGCATCGAGGCCATGCACCGTCAGGACCCCAGGAAGGCCGTCATCGCGCAGTTCTCCACCAGCCCGGTGGACCGCAGGGAGGGGGCCGTTGACCTGCGGCTCATGGCCGAGGACGTGCCGTGGGACTTCTACGGCACCCACGATTGGCCCGGCGCGAGCCCCGCCACCATCAGCCTCTACGTGGTCTCGATGAACCGGCGGGCGCAGCTTCCGCACTGGGAGGACGAGTTCATATGGAGCCAGTGGGAGCGCAAGGGAACCCCCGAGCCGGTCATGCGAGCCGCCCTTGAGCGCAACCTGTGGCGGCAGATCGCCTGGGGCAAGCGCGGCATCTCCCTGTTCAACCTGGAGACCGAGTGGCTGCACGACGCGCCGGGCAACTGGAACAACTCGATGATGAGCATCGAGGCCGACTTCGAGGTGCCGCGCTACAGTACCGGCATTATCCCCACCATCGAGCGCAAGACGAACCTGTTCAAGGACGTCCTCTACGGCACGAGCATCGAAGCGCCGGACGTGGCGTTGCTGCGGTCGACGACTGCCACACTGGTCTCGGCGCCCGAGCGGAGCGCCCCCAACGAGAGCATCGCAATCGCCGAGCGCCTGTTGGCCGAACACTACATGCCGCTGATGATCCCCGAAGAGCACATCATCAGCGGGTCCGATGACTTGAGCGACGTGACGGTCCTGATCGCGCCCTGGGCCGTGAACGTGCCGGACGCGCTGCAAGAGCGC
>JAUVVP010000219.1 GCA_030604585.1 Planctomycetota bacterium
CGCGTCTTCTCGTTGAACTGGCTGATGAACTGGCCGATGTTGACGCGGTGTTGGCTGATCGTCGGCCCCAGAGGAGGCGCGGGATTGGCCTGCCCGCCGGTAACCAGGACTTTCACCACAGATTCGGGCTTTGCTCTTTTGGCCATGCTCATGCCTCCGGCACAACTGCGTGCCGCTCGGGGCGCCTCAGAGGACCTGGACCTGCCAGTATTCCAGCTCCACGGGGGTGGCCCGGTTGAAGATGTTGATCATCACCCTCACCTTGCCGCTGGTGGGGTTGACCTCCTCGATGTAGCCCTCGACGCTCTTGAAGGGGCCTTCCCTTATCTGGACCATCTGGCCCTCTGTGAGGTCTATCTTCAGCTTGGGTGCTTCTTCTTCGATCTCTTCGGCCTGGCCCATTATGCGGGCCACTTCCTCCTCGCGCAGCGGCCAGGGCTTCTCCCCCCCGATGAAGTCCCCCACGCCGCTGGTTTCCCGCACCAGGTGCCACAGGTCGTCCGGTATGCTGCCTTTCTCATCCACCTGCACCTGCACGATCACATATCCGGGGTAGAGCTTGCGCTGCACGACGTGCCTCTTGCCGCCGCGCAGTTCGGTGATGGCCTCGGTCGGCACCAGTATCTCCGGCATGCGGCTCCTGATGTCCTCCAGTTGGAGCACCTTGTCCAGGTTCTCGCGCACCTGTTCTTCGCGGTTGCTCTGCACCCTCAGAACGAACCACCGCCTGGCCGTCTCGGCTTCCTTGCATTCGTCACATGCGGCTTCTGCCATAGTTTCCTGCCGCCCGCGCTGGGTGAAAAAAGGGCTCGATAATGGCCGCCAATCGCCTCGTCGGCCATCGGCGCCCGGTCCGGCGCTCACTTCGGCAGCACCCTCAGCGCCACCATCACAAGAGCCACCACTTGATCAATGCCGAAAATGAACGCGCCCAGCATGATGATCAAGACCAGCACCGCAGCCGTGGACCTGGTCAGCACGTCCGAGGTGGGCCATGATACCTTGGCCAGCTCCGATTCGGTGTCTATTAGCAGGTCGATCAGGCCGTGGCTCTTGCGGTCCAGCGCCTTCAGGCCGGTGTCAACTCCGAAGGTGAACAGGAAGATAACGGTCGCCAGGACGATGAAGAGCGCGCCGCCCCAGATGGCTGCATACGGCACGGGCATGCCGAGCAACGGGAAGGCCGCACCACCCGCGCTGCGCGCCTGCATGATCTGGAAGAGGCGCACGCTGCCGAACAGCGCCATCAGCGTCATCGCCGCAGCCGCCGTCGTGCGTGCGTAAACTCCCTGCCCCGGTCGGTAAGGAGCGAAAGCCGTAGATTGGGACAACGTTTACCTCTTGGACTTCGCCAGTTCCGGGCACGGCCTCCCGCAAAGGACCGGGTTGGCAGGCCAGGAGGGACTCGAACCCCCAGCCGCCGGTTTTGGAAACCGGTGCTCTGCCGGTTGAGCTACTGGCCTGTGGGCCCACGCCGCCGCCCCGACCCCTGCGTTCGCGAGGCCGCCGAGGCCGGCAGCGCTCTATCTCCTCTTCTGCCTGTGTACCGTGTGCTTACGGCAGCGGGGGCAGTGCTTCTTCAGTTCCAGACGTTTGCCGCCCCCGGTATTGGCCGAGGTGCGGTAGTTCTCGCCGTGGCACTGCGTGCATTCCAACGTCACGTATTCCCGCATCGGGCCGTCCTACTCGATGACCTTGGTGACCACGCCGGCGCCGACCGTGTTGCCGCCCTCGCGGATGGCGAAGCGCAACTGCTCCTCCATGGCGATCGGGGTGATAAGCGCCACATCCAGCGTGATGTTGTCGCCCGGGATGACCATCTCGACGCCCTCCTTGAGGGAGACGTCGCCGGTGACGTCGGTGGTGCGGAAGTAGAACTGCGGCCGGTAGCCGGTGAAGAACGGCGTGTGCCGGCCGCCTTCTTCCGCGGTCAGCACGTAGACCTCGGCCTCGAAGTTGGTGTGGGGCGTGATCGAGCCCGGAGCGGCCAGCACCTCGCCGCGCCGCAGCTCGTCCTTCTCCACGCCGCGCAGCAGCACGCCGATATTGTCCCCGGCCTGCCCGAAGTCGAGCGTCTTGCGGAACATCTCCACCCCCGTCACCACGGTCTTGCGCACCTCGGGGGTCAACCCGACGATCTCCACCTCCTCGCCGACCCGCACCGTGCCGCGCTCCACACGGCCCGTGCCGACCGTGCCGCGCCCCTTGATGCTGAAGACGTCCTCGACCGGCATCAGGAAGGGCTGGTCAACGGCGCGAACCGGCTCGGGGATGTAGGTGTCCAGCGCCTCCAGCACCTCGACGACGCACCTTGTGGCTTCCTCGTCGTCGGGATTCTCCAGGGCCTGAAGGGCCGAGCCGCTCACGAACGGGATCTTCTCGCCCGGGAACTCGTAGTCGGTGAGGATATCCCGCACCTCCAGCTCGACCAGCTCCAGCAGCTCGGGGTCGTCCAACTGGTCCACAAAGTTGAGGAAGACGACGATGGCCGGCACGTTGACCTGGCGGGCCAGCAGGATGTGTTCCTTCGTCTGGGGCATCGGGCCGTCGGCGGCGCTCACCACCAGGATGGCGCCGTCCATCTGCGCCGCGCCGGTGATCATGTTCTTTATGTAATCCCTGTGGCCGGGGCAGTCCACGTGCGCGTAATGCCGGTTCTCGGTCTCGTACTCCACGTGCTGCGTCTGGATGGTGATGCCGCGTTCCCGTTCCTCGGGCGCGTTGTCAATGCTGTCGAAGCTGCGGTACTCCGCCAATCCCTTCTTGCTCAGGTGCAGAGTTATCGCGGAGGTAAGCGTGGTCTTTCCGTGATCAACGTGACCGATGGTGCCGACGTTGATGTGCGGCTTGGTCCGCTTGAAATCCTCCTTAGCCATTGCCCACTGGTTCCTCCCAAAAGTTCCCCGTCTTCAGAAGCTGGGTTGACGGAATCACTGCAACAGGATCGTGTGTGTAGGTTGGCCGCCCTTGCCGACGGTGCGCCTCGTCCCCGCCGCCGCGTTGGAATCCCTCACGTCGTGCCGACCATCCCCGCCACCCAACCGCAATGAATGGAGCTGCTGATGGGGGTTGAACCCATGACCTCGTCCTTACCAAGGACGCGCTCTACCACTGAGCTACAGCAGCCTGGGCGCGCAACAGCCCCCTCGGGCAACAAGGTCTCCCCGGGGCAGATCGACAGGAAAGCTCCAGCACTTGGTGGAAAGGGCAGCCGCCCCGCGAACGGCTCGGCAGACACACGTACACACTCCGGACGCACTGCATCTTAGCACACGCCGTCCGGCCTGTCAAGCAAAAAACGGACCACGCACGGCCGTGGAGCGGGCGATGGGACTCGAACCCACAACAGCTGGCTTGGAAGGCCAGCGCTCTACCAGTTGAGCTACGCCCGCTTCCTTGCGTGGTGGGCAGGGGAGGATTCGAACCTCCGAAGGCATCGCCAACAGATTTACAGTCTGTCCCCTTTGGCCGCTCGGGAACCTGCCCTCCCTCCTGCGTCCTTGCCCCGCCGGACGACGGGGAGGCCGGTATGGTGGAGCTAGTGAGGGGATTTGAACCCCTAACCTGCGGTTTACAAAACCGCCGCTCTGCCGTTGAGCTACACTAGCGCCGCCGGCAATCTACCCTATATATCACATGCGCGGCCTTTTTCAAGTGCCGGACCGCCGGCGCGGCCCCCGGCTGGCGGGAAACTCCCGCCGAGGCAACTTGCATTTCGCCCGGCGTTCGTGTAGCATGATTGGGAACGACGCTTCGCCATGCGGAGGGAGCCGCCGTGCTCGATCCGGACGACGCCGAGCTTTGCCTCATCGCCCTGTGCGCCACCGAGGGGGTGGGGCCCGTCACGGTGGCCCGGCTGCGCCGCGCGGCCGAGGGACGCGGCGTGCCGCTGGAGGCGATGGTGGCGCTTCCGGCCCCCGAGCTGGAGGCCGAGCTGGGATTGACCGGCCCGGCCGCCCGCCTGGTGGCCGGCATACGCGATCCCCTGGAGGCCGGCCGGCGGGTGCTGGCGCGGCTCGGCCGGCTCGGTGTGCGCGTGGTGCAGGCTGGCGCGGCGGAGTATCCGGTTCCTCTGGGGCGGTTTCTGGGCGCCCACGCCCCGCCCGTGCTGTTCGTTGCCGGGGACCTTTCGCTTCTGCGGCGCCCGTGTCTTGCCGTGGTCGGTTCGCGGAGGCCGTCTCGGGGGGCGGCGGAGGCGGCCCGGTTCCTGGCGGAAGATCAAGCGGCGGCCGGCACGGCCATCGTCAGCGGCGGGGCGCGCGGCATTGACACGGTCGCCCACGGCGCGGCGATGGTCGGCGGGGGCACCGTCGTAATACCGGCCCTGGGGATAGCGCGCCTCCACCGGCACGGCCCGGTCGGGCGCGAGCCGGCGGACGGCCGCTGGTGCGCCCTGGGGCAGTTCCCCCCGGAGGCTTCCTGGCGCTCGGCCCATGCGCTGATGCGCAACCGCACCATCGTCGCCCTCAGTGGCGCCGTCGTGGCATTCGAGCCGCGCGACTGCGGCGGCACCTGGCACAGCAGCATCACGGCGCTGCGGATGCGCAAGCCGCTTTACGTGGTCACGGCCTCCCGGCAGGGGGCCAAGGGCCGCGGGCTGAGGCGCCTGGTGCGGATGGGGGCGGTCGCCCTGGACCCCGACCGGATGCCGGACGCCCCCGCGCTGGCGTGCCTGATCGCTGACTACCGCCCGCCGCCCTGCGCCGGCCAGCTTCCCCTGTTCGACCTTCCGGAAGCGCGCCGCCCCGGCGCCGCCCCGCCTCAGAGCCATTTGCGCTGTTCGTAATCTGCATGGCCTGAGGAGCTTACGGGCAGCACTGGTTTGCTCTTACGCCAGTCGCGGACTGGAGGAAGTCGGCATATGTGGTGCGAGCACAGCGTGTCATCCTGAGGCGCCTCGGCTTAGGCGCCGAAGGATCTGGTTGTTGCGCAAGGAGTTACGACGAGATTCACGCCGGAGGCGCGCAAGCTTCGGGCCTACAGGATCCGGCCCTCAGAATGACATGCCTCGCGGGCTCTGGGCCGGCGCCTTTCGCAAC
>JAUVVP010000371.1 GCA_030604585.1 Planctomycetota bacterium
CGACAGGCGTGTCCCGTCGGTGAAACCCTCTGGCCGGCCGGCGAGTGCCTTCACAAGCCGCTCGCGCCAGCGGGCGAGCTCCTCGGCGTGCCCGCCATCGCCCGCAAGGTTGACCATCTCGCGCGGGTCGTTCTCCAGGTCGAAGTAATGCTCAGCACCCGTGCCCGGATACCATATGTACTTCCGCCGGCCGTCGGTCAGGTACTGCATGCCGCTGCCCAGGGTCGGGATGGCGGCGCATTCGCCGTGGATGTACTGGCGCCACTCGCCGGACTGCCCGCGCAGCAGAGGCAGCAGGCTCCGCCCCTCGACCGTGTCGGGGATCGGCGCGCCCGCCGCCTCCAGTAGCGTCGGCATCAGGTCCATCAGCTCGACCGCCTCCTCGCGCACCTGCCCCTGTAGCATGTCCATCGAGGCGGGGAACCGCATCAGGAATGGAACCCTTGCCGAGGGCTCGAAGGCGTTCCGCTTGCGGATCCACTGGTGGTCGCCCAGCATGTCGCCATGGTCGGACACGAAGACGACGACCGTGTTGCGGGGCAGACGCCCGAGGACGCGGCCGATCTGGTCGTCAATGTGGTTGATGCAGCCGTAATAGCCCGCGCGGTATTGCTTCATCACGGCGGGTTCGAGCGCGGTGCGCCAGGAGGCGACGGGCAGCCCGCGCTGCGGCCCGTCGAAGACGCGAGCCCACTCGCCCACGTAGGACTCCGGCAGGTCCATGCCCATGTAGCGGTCGTAGTAGACGCGCGGCGGCGTGCAGGGCTGGTGCGGCTGGTGGAAGCTGACCTTCAGGAAGAAGGGCACGGTCGGGTCGCGCCGCTCCAGGAACTCCAGCGCCCTGTCGGCGCACCAGTTGGTGAAGTGCAGCCGCTCCGCCAGGTGCCAGGGGCGGGCCACCCATCCGTTCTGGTCGGCCCCGTGCGCCACCCCGGGGCCGGGCATGTGGATGCCCTGGCGCTGGAGGAAGCGGCCGTAGTCGCCGATGCCGGGCTCGCGGTGGGGACCGTCCGACCAGTCGGCGCTGTCGAACCCGTAGAGCTTGCGCTTGGGCCAGAGGTGGAGCTTGCCCACCAGGTGGGTCTGGTAGCCGGCGCGCGACAACTCCCCGGGCAGCGTCGGCCCGTCCAGCCACGTACCGTAGTTCATCAGCACCCCGTGAGAGGCCGGTTTCCTGCCCGTCATCAGGCTGCGCCTTGCCGGAACGCAGACCGGACACGCAGCGTAAGCGTGGCGGAAGCGCACCCCCGAGGCGGCGACGTGGTCCAGGTAAGGCGTCTGGAGGACGGGATGCCCCTCGATGCCGAGGCAATCGCCGCGCTGCTGGTCGGTCATGAACAGGACGATGTTCAGGCGCTCATCGCTCATGGCGGGCTGATCCCTCCGGTTGCACTTCGGCCGTGACTCTACTGGAGGAACGGCCCGTTTTCAAACAGGCGCCGCGCGCCCCCGTGAGCAGCTGCCTACTCGGTCCGAGTCGGCGGGCGTGTCAGCTCTGCTGCCAGGGCTTGGGCAATCCTCGCGACCACTTGCTCGTGCTCCAGCCCCTCGCAGTTGACCGTTAGGTCAGCGTACTGCCTGTACAGCGGCTGCCTCTCCTCGAACAGGCCGCGAAGCGTCTGCCCGGACGCCATCACCACACCCCGGGCCCCCACGTCCGCCAACCTCTCCTCCAGCGACGCGAACGGCAGATCGAGGTGAACAGCCACACCTGACGCTTTCAGATGGGCCATCGCTGTGGGGCTGTAGACCACACTGCCGCCGGTTGCTATGACACATGCCCGGCGCTGCAAAGAAAGCACGTAACGCTCCTCGAGCTCGCAGAAGCGCGCCGGACCCTCGGCGTCGAGCATCTCCTGGAGCGACCTCCCCTCGCGCGACTGGATCCGGACGTCCGTGTCCATGAAGCTGCGGGACATCGCCTTGGCCAGGAGCACGCCCACGGTGCTCTTGCCGACGCCCGGCATGCCAATCAAGACGATGTTGCTCTGTTCATCCACGCCTGTCAGCCATCGTGTGCCTGGGCCTCTTGCCAACTGCTCCGGGGGCGATGGGGAAGGAATCCCGCCGTGCCCCTCGGTCGCGGGCAAGGTAATGCCGCAGCGCCCTCTGTCTGCACGAGGCTTGCACGGCCGCTGCCGATGCCGACGTGACTGTAATCGAGAGCGCGCCCCCTTGCAACCATCGTCGGCGGGAGGCCGAACCTGAAACTTGAAACGCGGGACCTGGGACTTGTGCCCTCACGGCCGGGCCGGTTCGGGCACCACGGGGTCCCCGGAGTGCGCCTCGGCGGCAGCCAGATTGATGGTCAGGCCGCGCCGGACGACGCCGAAGCCGAAGCGCTCGCGCAGGCCGTCCAGGCAGCGGTCAATGCGCCGGCCCCGCTCCCCGTTGCCGTCGAAGAGCGGGCTCTGGAACGTGCGGGCCGCACGCAGGTCCGTCAGGCCCACCCCGACCAGACGCAGGCGACGGCTGCGGCACCAGCGGCCGCGCAGCAGCGTGCGGGCGGCGGCGAATACCTGCTCGTCGCGGTCCGTATACGCGCCGAGCGAGCGCGAGCCCTGCACCGAGGTGAAGTCCTGATAGCGCAGCTTCACCTGCACCGTTCTGCCCTCCATCGCCTCCCGGCGCAGCGCACGCCCGAGCCGCTCAGTCAGGTAGAAGAGCATGGACTCGACGAACTCGTAATCGCTGGAGGCGCTCCAGAAGGTCGTCTCGCGGCTGATGCTCTTGGGCGGCTCGTGCGTGCGGAGCTCGGCCGCGTCCGCCCAGACCTCGCCGCGCAGCAAGTGATAGAGGGCCGTGCCGCGTTCGGGGCCGAAGGCGTCCTCGAGCAGCTCCCTCGGCACGCGGCGCGCCTCGGCGACGGTGCGCACGTTCCACTTGCGAAGCTTCTCGCACGTGGCCCGGCCGATGCCCGGTATGTCCTTCAGTTCGTGCATGGCCAGGAAGTCCGCCTCACGGGCGGCCTCCACGAGGGCCATGCCGTCCGGCTTGCCGAAATCGGACGCCATCTTGGCGACGACCTTGTTCGAGCCGATGCCGATCGAGACGTGCAGTCCCGTCTCGGCCCGCACGGCGCGCTTGAGCCACAGGCCCACGGCGCCCGCCCAGCGGCAGCTCTCCGGCAGGAGCACGCGGCGCTCCGGCGGCGTGGCCGTCTTCTCCCTGCGCCGGTAGATGCCGTCGCTCTCCTTCAGGAACGGCAGCCGGGCCAGGGGCCGCGCCGACCAGGCGCCGTACATCCGCTCGCAGCCCCCCAGGTCCACGTAAGCATCGTCCAGCGAAGATTGCTCCACCGAGGGACTGACGGCGGACAGCACGTCGAAGACGCGCTCCGAGAACTCGTTGTACTGCTCGAAGTTCGGGGCGATGTATTCTCCGTCCGGGCAGAGCACCCGCGCACGGAAGATCGGCATCCCGGCCTTCAGGCCGAAGCGGCGTGCCTCATAG
>JAUVVP010000143.1 GCA_030604585.1 Planctomycetota bacterium
GAAGGAACTCGCCGGCCGTCCAGAGGGTTTCACCGACGGGGAACGCCTGACGCCCGTCGGCGGCCCTACGTCTCCCTGCCTCCCGCGGTATCAGCGCGAGGGGCCCTGACCCTTGCCGAACGGGGCAGCGACGGAGCTGTTCGCCCCATGCGCTTCTGGTATAATCCCCGCCCGTTCCTTCATGAAGTGCAGACGGACGAGCGCGTGAACGACGAGCTGGAAAGAGTGGACTACCCGAGTGCGCCCGCCGGCTTCCCGAGCGTCAGGAGCATCGTGATCGGGTGCATCATGTGCGCCGTGATCGGCCTGGCGGGTCCGTACTGGACCATCTACCTTCAGTCCTCGCGCATGTTCGCGGACTACCACACGGCCGGGGCCACCTTCTTCCTGTTGTTACTGTTCCTGTTCTTCAACGTCGTGCTGGGCTTCTTCTGGAAGAAGCTCGCCCTGAGGGCCGATGAACTGATGGCCGTCGGGGCCATGATGCTGGTCGGCGGCTCGATCGCCACTTCGGGCCTGATCGCATATTTCTTCCCGGCCATTACCTCTCCCTACTACTTCGCCAACCTGTCGAACCGCTGGGACGAAGTGCTCTGGCCCTACTTGCCCAAGGCCCTTTCGCCGCTTGACCCGAGGGGCGGGACCCTGGCCATTAAGTGGTTCTGGGAGGGCCTCGTGCCGGGCGAGCCCATCCCGTGGGGGCCGTGGCTGGCGCCGCTGGCGACGTGGGGCGTCTTCCTGATGGCGATGTTCGCCTGCATGATGGCGATCATGGTCATAATGCGCAAGCAGTGGATGGATCACGAGCACCTGAGCTTCCCCATAGCCCAGGTGCCCGCAGAGCTGTGCGCGGCGGCGGCAGCGCCGGGGCACCCGTCCTCCATCTTCCGCAGCAAGGCGTTCTGGATCGGCCTGGCGTTTACGTTCGCGCTGGCCAGCGTCGGCGGGGTGTCGTATTACCTGGGTCGGCCCTACTTCATCCGCATACGCCACTGGATTGACTTCGGCGAGGAACCGTGGCGGCTGCCCATCTACCTGGA
Organism: Planctomycetota bacterium; assembly: GCA_030604585.1. Classification (GTDB taxonomy): domain Bacteria; phylum Planctomycetota; class Brocadiia; order SM23-32; family SM23-32; genus JAUVVP01. The sequence continues at coordinate 1,041 of JAUVVP010000143.1, forward strand.
CCTGGTCGTGATGGGGCTGGTCTTCCTGATACCGAACCGGATCGCCTTCACGGTCTGGTCCGTGGCGCTGGTCTCGTGGTTCATCCGTTCGATCATGACCGAATACCACCTGAGCATGACCAACCCGTGGGTGTATGGGAACGAGATGAACCACCTGTCCATGGGCGCCACGATCGTTTTCGTTGTGGGCAGCGTCTGGCTCTCGCGCGACCATCTGAGGCGGGCCCTGCGCTGCGCCCTGGGCCGGGGAGACCGCGACTACGACCTGGGGGAGCCGTCTTCCTATCGGGTGGCTTTCCTCACCGTGTTGTTCAGCCTCATCGTGATGGTCGTATGGTTCGATCGCATCGGCCTCGACTGGTACTACGCCATCGTGGTCCTGCCGGTGACGCTGGCCATCTATTACGCCATGGCGCGCGTGGTGGCGCAGTGCGGGCTGCCGATGGCCAGCCCCCCGATATACCCCAACGTCTTCATGGCGAGCATGTTCGGCAGCGGCACGCTGGGGGCGGGGCGCCTGGCCGCCCTCGGCATGCACATGGGCTGGCATTTCGACATGCGCAATTCGGTCATGTCGGGCTCCGGGCATGGGATGTACCTGACGCGGCGCCGGCGCGGGGGCCTGTTCTGGGCCATGCTGCTGGGGGTCCTGATCACCTACGTTGCCGCGTGCTACTGCACCATCTGGATCTGCTACCGCTACGGGGGCCTGAACATGGACGGCTGGTTCTTCGGCACGTATCCGAAGGTCGTTCCGTGGGGGTGGACGCGGGCGGCCATAGCGGACTACGGCGGCCCCAGTGTCGGCCGGATGGTCTGGGGCGGCGTCGGCGCGCTGCTGATGGCCGGCCTCATGGTGGCCCAGCGGACGCTGTTCTGGTGGCCCCTGCATCCGGTCGGGCTGCTGATCTGCGCCAGCCACATGGTCTACTTCTTCTGGTTTTCGGTCTTCATGGCCTGGCTGGTCAAGGTGGTCCTGGTGATGGTGGGCGGCCCGGCAACGTTCCGGCCGGCACGCCGCTTCTTCATCGGCATGGTCATGGGCTATTTCCTTGCCGGCGGCATATGGGCCGTCATTGACACGATCACCCATTCGACCGGCAACGCGGTCTTCTACATCTGAGGCCGGCCGAACGCGCGGGCGCCGTTTCCCTGGGCCCGAACGGACAACGACGCGGCCGGCACGGACGAAGCGATCGACCTGCTCTTCTATCTTTGATCCTGCGCTCCGCATGGCCGCAGCCCGGCGCTCGGGGAGTGCCTTCGCTCGCCCTGGCCCGGCGCAGTCGGTAGAATGGGTGTTTTCGAGCCCGGTGAGAGTGTGTCTGACTTGATGAAACAAGCGATCGCGATACTTGCCGTGTTTCTGCTGGTGTTTGCGCCGCAGCTTGGCGCCGCGCCGGATGAGGACGAGCCGCTCGTCCGGGTGAACGGCCACGTGATCACTGCCGCGGAGTTGGACCGCTACCTGCGGCTCGTCGGGGCCGCAACGCAGCAGGCGGCGGACGCCACGCCCATGAGCGCCCCTGAACGCGAGGCGTTGCAGGCCGAAAGAAAGAAGGCGGCGCTGAAAGAGCTGGTCGAAACGCGCCTGCTGTGCGACCTGGCGAGGGCCGAGTACCTGGACGACGAATCGGCGCAAGAGGCCCTCGACCGGGTCGCCGAGGACCTGCTGCGCAACCTGGAAGAACGCGCCGGGTCCAGACTGAAGGCCAGGCAACTGCTGGCGGAATGTGGCCTGACCGTCGAAGAGTACAAGGAGTTGCAGTGCCGCAACTGGCTGGCGGCCAAGCTCCTCTGGGACAAGGTCCTCTCGCACCTGCACGTCGCTCCCGCGGAGGTCCGGCGCTACTACGAAGAGCACCGCGAAGACTTCAAGGTCCCGAAAACCGTCGTCTACCGCCAGATCCTGTTCGTCGTATGCGATGAAGCCGACAGTGCGGCCCAACGTCAGACGGCCGAAGAGGTCCTCGCACAGATAAGGAACGGAGCGGACTTCGCCGAGGCGGCCGATCGCTACTCCGCCGACCGCGACAGGTGCCCCGGCGGCCTGCACCAGGTGCGGGTCCCCGATGAGCTGTCCGACTGGCTGCCGCCGGCCGTTGACGGCCTGGCTCCCGGCGATGTCACCGGCGTGCGCGAAGTTGCCGGCGGGTTCGCCATCGTCAGGCTGGAGAAGGTGGCGCCGTCGCACATACCGCCTTTCGAGGAGGTCCACGGCGGCATCAAGACGAGACTCCTCGCGCGCCGGCGCGCCATTGCCCGGGCCGCATACGTCGAGAAAGCCCGGCGAGAGGCCCGGCTGGAGTATTACCCGGCCGCCGCGAAGCTCGGTCTTCCCTGACCGCCACTGCGCGCTCTCCCTTCTGTTGATCGGCGGCACCCATGCTCTCTCAAACTGTCCGGCGAAGGCTGGTCGAGGTGGGCCGGCGGCTGGTGTCCCAGCGCGACGCCGAAGTCCTGGTCGCACCTCGTGCGGACGAGCCGGGGTTCTGGTTCGGGGGCGGCAACATCTGCCGCGACTGGGACGGCGCGTTGCTTCTGTGCGGGCGGTACCGCAACGGCGGTGACTCCCGGGTCGGCGTCGAGGCCGGCCCCCGCGGTGCCGAGCTGGCGCTCCTCCGCTCGACGGACCGTGGCGCGACGTTCGTCCACGTCCTCTCCCTCTTCAAGGCGGACGTCGCCCCGCCGGGCGAGGAAGCACTCTCCATAGAGGGTTCCTGCCTGCGGCGCGGCGATAGAGGACTGGAGCTTTTCGTTTCCAGCGAGAAACGCAGCGCGTATCCGGAGGCCGTCAGGGAGTTCCAGAAGCAGGGCACGGGCGTCTGGAGCATAGACGTGCTGCGCGCCGAGACCGTCGAAGGCCTGGCGGAGGCCCAAGCCGAGCCCGTCCTTCAGTCGCACGAACCCGCGTGGCTTCACGTCAAAGACCCGGTCCTCTTCGACCTGGACGGCCGCACGTTCATGGTCTATTGCTCCCACCCGTTCAGTTGGACCAGCAGCAACACGGGCCTGGCCGAGTGGACGGGGTCCGGGTTCGATGGCCTTACGCGCTCCCTGCTGCCGCGCGGGCCGGTCTGGGACGTGGCCGTCTGCCGCGTGACGGGGCGGCTTGCGCTGCCCGGGGTTGGTGGGCCGGCCGACTGCGGGGCGGTGTCCCTTTACTTCTACGACGGCGCCGAGTGCATCCACGATCATGGCCGGAAGGGGCGGCCGCGCGGCTACTCCTGCGAAGAGATCGGCGGACTGGCAGCCGGCCTCGACGCCGACTTCCCGCGCCTGGTGCGGCTTTCGGTCGAAGGGCCGCTGTTCCAGTCGCCCTACGGCACCGGGTGCAGCCGCTACGTGTCCGTCTTCGAGGACGAGGAGCAGTACATCGTCACCTGGCAGCAGTCCCGGCCGGACGGCTCTCAGCCCCTGATGGTCAACCGCGTGTCCAGGGGCGAGCTTGCCGATATTCTGAGCAGCGAAAGCCCCTGACGCATCCCCCCGCCTGACGCCCCCGACCGACCGGCTTGAAAAGGTAGCTTGCCGGCGATACTATTCTGTCAGGATAGACGGTCTACGGAGGCGACAGAATATGGCCAGAAGGCGCCGGAAGAAGACAAAGCGAGCCGAGGACTACCGGCATCCGGAAGCGACGAGCCCCATGCGGCCCGACGTGGGCACTCAGGCGCAGTTCCGCAAGAAGAAGGCGCCTGTCACCTACCGGTATGACTCGTCCCTGTCACCTGCCCTCGACTGGGATGGGCAGAACGGAGCGCGGGAGCTGGGCGAGTGGCTTCTGACCTGCATGGAGGAGGCAGCCAGCCTGGAGCCGCCCCACAGGTTCCCAGAGCCCCGGCAGTTCCGAGGTGGCGACGGGCAGGTCCTGGTCTCCGTCTGCGGCCTGCACGACGCCGTCGAGCAGCTTAAGCGCCTCGGCCAGCCGTTCCTGAACTGGGCGGGCAAGGCAGAGCGGCTCTCCTTCGACGTCCCCACGCTGCCCCTGTTCGTGCACGAGCGTCTGAGCACGCAGGCCATCATCGAGACGCTGACGGCCCACCGCAAGAGGCCTGCCGTCAACCAGATGCAGCTCTTCGCCGACCCGCAGCATCCGGTGTCCGACCAGGTGCTCAAGGCCTACGAGTACCGGGACGACTGGGTGAACCGTCTGATCCTGGGCGACAGCCTGGTGGTGATGAATTCGCTGCTGCACTACGAGGGGCTGGGCGGGCAGGTGCAGATGATCTACATGGACCCGCCCTACGGGGTGAAGTTCGGCAGCAACTTCCAGCCCTTCGTGCGGAAGCGCGACGTCAAGCACAATGACGATGATAGCATGACGCGCGAGCCGGAGATGGTTCAGGCTTACCGGGATACATGGGAACTCGGCTTGCACTCGTACCTGACCTACATGCGGGACCGCCTCCTGCTCTGTCGAGAGCTCCTCACGTCGTCCGGCAGCATCTTCGTGCAAATCAGCGACGAGAACGTGCATCATGTCAGGGGACTGATGGATGAGGTGTTCGGGCAGGCCAACTTCTGCCTCCTCGTCCAGTTCCAGAAGACGGGCCAGAGCGCTGCGGGGTTGCCGGCCAGTGTCTGCGACTATCTTATCTGGTATTGCAGAGACAGAGAACGCGTGAAGGCGAGGCGCCTTTATAGAGCCAAAGAGGATGTGGAGAAGCTCGCAAAGGAGTACTCGCTCGATGACGGCGACGGGAGACGGTACCGCCTTGTGCCCATAAACAGCCAAGATCCCAGCCCGACAAGGACTGTTCCGGTGAGCATAGGGGGCAAGACTTACACACCGGGGAGAAACCGTCATTGGTCCTGTGCCCCCGAGGTGATTCCTGACCTCTACGAGCAGGGCATCGTCGTCGCGAGGGGCAATTCGCTGTTCTACAAGCTGTACCTTGACCAATCACCTGGGGTTCCCTTGACGAATCTGTGGGAGGACACGGCAAGGGGTGCCTTCGGGTCAACGAACCTTTACGTCGTCCAGACTAACACGAAGGTAGCTGAACGTTGCC
>JAUVVP010000074.1 GCA_030604585.1 Planctomycetota bacterium
ACCACACGCGATCTGCCGGAAGCCGTTCACTGACTACGTCGTCTCAGGCCGGCGGCCTCGAGCACGGCCGCCAGGCGCGGGCGCAGCCTGAATCGCTTCAGGAAGGCCTCCGCATCGCGGGCACGGTCCGGCCTCGGGCCCGACGTCAGGCGCGCCTGGATGAGCACGTTCTTCGGCGTGACATCCGGCGCGGTGAAACGCAAGACCTTGACCTGGTAGCCCATGGCCTCCAGGACCAGGCAGCGGAACCCGTCCGTGAGGACGTCGGCGAGGCGCTGCTCCAACAGCCCGTAGCGAGACACCCACTGGAGCGGATGCTCCTTCCACAGGTGCCGGAACTCGTGCTGGCAGCACGGCGCTGCAAGAAGAAGCGGCATCTGGGCCTCGCACACGATCCGTATGGCCTCGTCCGTCAGGGTGTCGCAGGCGTGAAGCGACACGACGATGTCATAGGCGCCCGGCGCAACCGAGTAATCCGCTATGTCGGCCACCTCAAAAGTGCCGTTCGTCCACCGAAGCGTCCTGGCGATCTCGTGGCACTTGTCCACCAGGGCGCGGTCCGAATCAACGCCGTGCAGGGCGACCTCCCGCCCGCCGGCCGCCAGCAGATGGACCAAGACAAACCCCAGGTAGCTGCGCCCGCACGCCAGGTCCAGGATGCGAAGGGTCCCCTTCTCCATCCCGGCAAGGGCCTGCTCCGCTATCCTGCCGAACTGGTAGGCCTGCCTGAACTTGGCCTTCCGCTTCGATTTCGGGATGCCCAGGGCATCGGCAAGCCCGGTCAGGTCAGGTCGGCCCGTTTCGGCGTCTCTGCGCTGCTCGGACCGCGCCAGACGCTTCAGTCGCACGCCGCCGCCTTCGGCCGCGTAGACGACCTCCTCCCGGGGCAGGAAGCAGACCAGCCTGTCATAGCCCTGCCCGAGTCCCCTTTGTATCGTCGTCTGCAGCTCGCGAGTGTGGACGGGCTCCGATTGCCGGTCGGCGGGAATCCAGGCGTCCGCCCCTTCGCGCAGGAAGACCAGAACGGCGTCGTCCAGGATGCTGTGGAGTTCAACCCGCTCGCACTCCTCATCCGATAGGATCGACCCCAGACCCGGCAACAGGCGAAGCATGATGCAAGCGTCCTCCGCTATGATCATGTAGAAGCGGCCCGGCGAGCCGAGACCGCAAGGCACGATGCTGCATGCCACTCCGCCCTCGGGCAGGCGTCAGGAGGCCCGCCTCGGGGAGATCTCGAACAGCCGCTCGCGCAGCTCGCACTCGACGGCGCGCGCGTCGGAATGGCCGATGAGGTTGCTGCGTTCCTCGGGGTCTTCCGCCAGGTCATAGAGCATGTAACCCCGGCCGTCCTCGTGCACGGCATACTTGCAACGGTCGGTGCGGATCATGGTATTGCGGCGCCCGCGGTGTGCCACTTCGCTGATGGCCGCATCGCGCAGCGTTGCGGACGGGTCGCGCAGCGCGGGCCAGAGCGACTCGCCGCGGCAACCCTCGGGCACGTCCGCGCCGACCGCTTCCAGCACTGTCGGCATGATGTCCACCGTCTCGGCCAGGGCATCCGTCGTCAGCCCCGATGCGACGCGCCCGGGCCAGCGCACCATCAGCGGCACGCGCAGGGCGCTCTCGAAGAAGCGCGACTTATGGAGGAGCCCGTGGTCGCCGACCATCTCGCCGTGATCCGACCAGAAGACGACGAGCAGCTCGTCCATCAGGCCCCGTTGCTCGCATGCAGCGAAGATCCGGCCGCACCAGTGGTCAACCAAGCTGATCTTGCCGTAGTAGTTGGCCCGCATGCGCTGCACGTCGTCGGGCGTCATGTCCTGGAACCGCCCGGTTCGCTGCCAGTCCGCCGCATGGTCCGGCACCCAGGGACCGGGCTCGGCTGGCTCGATAGGGGGCGGCGTCCCGGCCGGGTCGTACATGGTCGCGTACCCTCCCGGCGCGTCCCACGGCTCGTGCGGCCCCCCGAAACCGACGAACAGGCAGAACGGCCGCTCGCCGTCATACTCGTCAATGAAACGCACCGCCTGGCCGCCGATGTAGCTGTCCAGGAAGTCCTCGGTGGGCAGGGGGCTCGGCCGGACGAGGAACCTGTCACGCTGTTGTGCACGCTCGCGGTAATCGTCCCGGAACGCTCGGAGCAGCCCTTTCGCCTGCCAATCGTCCGTCATGTAGGAATCGGTGTTGGCGGTGGCCCAGGGGCCGGTGGTCTCGTGGACGTAGTCGAACCCGCGCGCGTGCATGTAGGGCTCGCGCTCCCGCATGTGGAAGCCGCCGTGCCCGTAGTAGTGCGACTTGCCGACGTGGGCAGTCCAGTATCCGCACTGCTGAAGGCGCCGGAAGAGCGATTCGTCGCCGGGGGCCAGCTCACCGCTGTTGGCCCACATGCCGTGGTCGTGCACGTGCAGGCCGCTGATGAACGAGGCGCGCGCCGGCATGCAGAGGGGGCTCGAGGTGCATGCGTGCGTGAAACGCATCCCCTCCGCCGCGATGCGGTCCATGTGCGGCGTGCGTATCTGGGGGTGCCCGGCGCAGCTCAGGCAGTCCGCCCGCTGCTGGTCGGGCATCAGGATCAGGATGCTGGGTCGCTCGGGCATGGAAGGCGGCCTTCAAGAAGCGTTCAGTCCTCCCCGTCCAGGGAGAGCTGCCGGGTGCCATAGAGCCGCCCGGACGGTCAACTGCCCCGGTCCAGGGCACCGGGACAATGCAGTCTACCGGCCTGGCAGGAGCCCGTCAAACGGGGGAAGGCTCAGGCCCCTTCTCCTTGACAGGGCCGTGCGGTCGGCTATCTTGGCCCGGATGGTAACGAGCTGCCGGGCGCAATGGAGTCCGCAATGATGAGCCCACGACAACTGGTGGAGAGCGCGCTGCGCGGCGGGCACGGACCCGTGGTGCCCTTCACCATGTACGAGACCATGGTCCCCCAGTGTGAGGCCGAGCGAGCGATGCGCAACCGCGGCATGTGCATCGTCCAGCGCATGTCCGTCTTCACCACGCACCGGCCGAACGTGAAGGCCACGCAGAGCGTCTACTGGGAGGACGGGAAGAAGTTTATCCGCACCGTCTACGAGACGCCCGTGGGCAACCTGTCCACCCTGGAGGAGCCGGCCGGTTTCACCATCTGGCGCCACGAGAAGATGTTCAAGACGCCCGACGATTACAAAGCCATCCTGTTCATGATCCGCGACGAGCGTTACGAACCGAGCTATGAGGAGTATGCCCGCGCCGAGAGGGAGTTCGGGGAGGACGCCGTCTTCCGCGCCGCCATCGGCGCCGAGCCGCTCCAGGCGCTGGTCTCCGGCACGATAATGGCCATGCAGGACTTCTGCATCCAGTGGATGGACAACCGCGACGAGGTCCTCAAGCTGTATGAGGCCCTCGTGGAGAACCGGCGCAAGGTCTACCCGCTGGTGGCCGAGTCGCCCGCATCCCACGCGAACTACGGCGGCAACGTGGTGCCCGAGATCATCGGGCTCGAGACGTTCGAGAAGTACTACGTGCCGCACTACAACGAGGCCGCCGAAGTGATGCACCGGCACGGGAAGCTGATAGGCTGCCACTTCGACGCCAATACGCGCCTGATAGCGGACGCAATCGCCGGGACGGACCTCGACTACATCGAGGCGTTCACGCCGGCCCCGGACACGGACATGACACTGGGCGAGGCGCGCCGGGCCTGGCCGGACAAGGTCCTCTGGCCCAACTTCCCGTCCTCCCGGCACGTGAAGCCCGACGCCGAAGTGGAACAGTTCACCGTGAGCATGCTGGATGAGGCCGGCTCGATTGACGGCCTGCTGATCGGCATCACGGAGGACGTGCCGCGCGACCGCTGGCAGGGCAGTTGCACGGCAATCATGGACGGCCTCGACCGCCACGCCCGGGAGAACCCGCACGCGTACGTGTGAGGGGGCCCTTCTTGACAGTCGGTTGTCGTGGGTTACACTAACGGCGGCCGGGCGGGGGACATATCCAGGAAAGGGGGATGGCAATAATGACAGCGAACAGGCGAACTACGAGTGGGCTCATCGTGGCCCTGCTGGCGCTATCGCTGCACGGCGCGGCCCTCGCGGAGGTCACGCTTCGCCTCTCGGGCATCCCGGAAAGGCTCACCTTTCCGCTGGCGGGAGGCACCAACCGCATACTCACGGTCACCGTGGGAGGCGGCAAGGCAAAGGCCGTCTGGCTCGCCCGGGACGGGGCCGCCAAGGTGCGGGTGATGCTGGACGCCGTCGGCGACGGCCAGTACCAGGTCAACCTGGCCGACCCCGCCGTCTCCGCCATCCTCAGTACCACGGGCAACGGCGGCCAGTTCAGGGCCTTTGCCGAGACCGAGGACGGCGAGACCGTGGAGAGCATCCCGGTTCGCTACTCCGTCAGGAGCATCTACCTGGCGCGCCTGAGAGTCACCGTTTACGCGGACGGGAGAGCGCGGGAGGTCTCGCCGGAACCGCAGCGCACGGGCTACCTGTACTCGGACAGGGCAACCGGGCCCTGGTTCAGGCCCGAAACGGTGGAGAGGCTGGAGGTCCAGTTCGACGGGAGCGTTCCCGTGCCGAGCGCCGAGGCGCGCGTGGGCTACAGACGTTGGCGTTTCTCCGTCAGTGGCGCCGCCAATGTACTGACCCTCGAACTGACCCCCGACATGGCGCGCGCATGGCGGAAGCGCGGGAAGCTGACGGTGCACTTCGCTCAGGCCGGCCAGGACAGGGCGCTCGTGACGCTGAAGGCGCCGCCGGACCGGCTCGAACTGCCGGAGGACAGCGCAACCGTCAGGTGGTGCAGCGCTATTCGAGGGAACTGCCCGGTTCAGGAGGTTACCTGCGGCTCAGCATCGGCGACATCACCGCAGGCCAGGTTCTGCTGACGCTGCGCACGGCGGACGGTCGGGCGCTCATTGGGCAGACGTCCGTGCGCAAGGGAGATGACCTGACCTTCCCCCTGGGCGAGGAGACCTACACCTTGTCCGTCAAAGCGCTGGTCAACTTCCTGATGGGCGACGACTACGGGGTCTTTGTCGTCTCGCGGGCGGTCCCGCCGGAAGTGAAGAAGAGCCGCGACTTGATGGCTCTGCTCGAGGCGTCGGACGTGGTGTTCATCCGCAACAACCAGGAGCACTCCCCCGCCGAAGCGGCGGATCACCTGCAGTCCAAGCTCGAGCACGCGAAGGCGGAGGTCAGGACCCTCGACGACTTCATAGAGAAGGTCGCAAGCCGTTCCTGGCTCTCCGGCAAGCCCTATCTTATCAGGCTGCCCGACGGCCGGACGGTCGAAGCAGAGGCCTGGTTCCGGGAACGGTCCGCCGAACTCGCCCCGGAGCCTGGAACAGAGGATTAGCTCCCGTCCTCCGGCCCGACGGTATCTGGGCTCGCCCTGTGCGTCCCTCCGCTGCCCGGCCGGCACGCATGCGCATAGCCGGCTCGCAGCCGCGCGGCTCGAGCAACTGGACCCGTCAACGCCGCGGCACTATGAGGGTCAGCAGTATGCAATAGGGGGTGATCGCCATGGTCGAACTTGCCCGTTACCGGCCTGAACGCTGCATCATTGTCATCTTCGGGGCCAGCGGCGACCTGACGCAGCGCAAGCTGGCGCCGGCGCTCTACAACCTGGCGCGGGAGGACCTGCTGCCCGAGGGCACCGTGCTGGTGGGCTACGGGCGCACGCCGATGACGGACGAGGCCTTCCGCAACCGGCTGGGCGAGAGCATCTCGCGCTTCTCCCGCACTCAGCCCATTGAGACAGACGTCTGGGAGACGCTGGCGGGCCGGGTCTTCTACCAGCAGGGCGCCTACGACGAGGCCGAGGGCTACCGGCACCTCCACCGGCGGATGGAAGACATGGACGGCCGGCTCGGCACCGGCGGCAATCGCGTCTTCTATCTCTCCGTCCCGCCCGTCGTGGTGGTGCCCATCCTGCACAACCTGTCCGCTGCCGGCAGCCTGGCGCGGCGCCGCCAGTGCGACGAGGACAGCACCTGCTACCTGCGCGTGGTCTTCGAGAAGCCCTTCGGGCACGACCTGGGGTCCGCCCGCAGCCTCAACGCCGAGATAGACCGCCTGCTGGAGGAGTCGCAGGTCTTCCGCATGGACCACTACCTAGGCAAGGAGACCGTGCAGAACATCGGCGTGCTGCGGTTCGCCAACTCGATCTTCGAGCACGTCTGGAAGTCCGAGTCGGTGCGGTGGGTCCGGGTGACCGTCGCTGAGACGCTCGGCATGGAGGGCCGCGGCGGCTACTTCGATTCGACCGGCATCCTGCGCGACATCCTCCAGAACCACGTGCTCCAGTTGCTCACGCTGGTGACGATGGAGCCGCCCGCCTCCCTGGAGGCCGACGCCGTCCGGGACGAGAAGGTGAAGGTGCTGCGCTGCCTGCGGCGACTGGAGGGGCACGAGGTGCGTCGCTCGGTAGCTCGCGGCCAGTACGGCCGCGGGACCATCAACGGGCAGCAGGTGCCCGCCTACCGCGAAGAAGAGGGCGTGGACCCGCACTCCGACACCGAGACCTTCGTGGGCCTGCGCACCTACATTGACAACTGGCGCTGGGCCGGCGTGCCCATCTACCTCTGCGCGGGCAAACGCCTGGCCGAGGGCCTCGTGGAGGTCTCCGTCGAGTTCAAAGAAGTGCCCGGCATCCTGTTCGGCGCCGTGCACGGGCGGCAGTTGAAGCCGAACAGGCTGACGGTGCGCATCCAGCCGAACGAGGGTGTCTCGCTGCGGTTCGCCAGCAAGGTGCCCGGCCTCGGGCTGGAGTTGCGCAACGTCGAGATGGACTTCCCGTACGGCAGCGCATTCCCGGCCGCTTCGCCGGAGGCCTACGAGCGGCTGCTGCTGGACGTGATGGGCGGTAACAGCGCGCTGTTCGCCCGCCGCGACGAAGTGGAGCTGGCCTGGGAGTTCGCCTCGGGCATCCTGGAGGCATGGCAGAAGGAGCCGCCGCCCGACTTCCCCAACTACGCCCCCGGCACCTGGGGTCCGATACCGTCCGAGCAGTTCTTCGCGGAGCACACCTCCTACGCAGCCCCCAGCCCGGACTCGCCGTAGAGCGGGCAAGGGCGGCCTCCAGGTGACATGCTGAGGGCAGGTTCCTACAGGACCGAAGCATCTCTCCGTTCCGAGGCTCCGCTCACCCCACGAACGAACAGATCCTTCGGCGCCGCGCAGGTCGCGCCTCAGGATGACACCGGGCGCGACCTCCTACGCAGCCCCCAGCCCGGACTCGCCGCAGCCGCTCGGTGCGAGTGCCCGCCGGGACGCCGAGCATCCGCCCATCTCGGCCGACCCTCCACAAGCCAGCACCTAACACCCAGCACCTAACACCTGCCGTTGCACCTGCCGTTGCACCTGCCGTTGCGCCCGCCGTTCTCCCCCGCTATAGTGCGCCCCCGCAGGCCCCAGAGCCACCGATTGTCCATGGGAGGTCCCGATGAATCGCAACAGGTTCCGCTACGCGGTGCTGGTCCTCGTCCTTGCGGCCGGCTGGCCGCCGGGAGTGCCCTGTGCGCAGGAGGCGCAAGAAGTGAGCATCAAGCGATCTGACGTCGTGTTCATGGGCCAGAGTTCGGTGGAGGTCTACAAGCAGTACAT
>JAUVVP010000345.1 GCA_030604585.1 Planctomycetota bacterium
GCGTCCGCACGCGGATGATGGGGTGCCCCTCGCGCAGGTAGTAGACGTTGTGGTCGCCGGATGAGCCGTCCCCCTGCCACTCGTAGCCGGGGAAGGTGACGAAGCGGCCGGGCTCGTAGCAGGCACGGCATGCCTCCTGCACCTGGGCCCACTCGCGCTCCAGCCGCTCGGGCTCCTTCCAGCCCTCCAGGATCAGGTCGTGCTTCTCGGTGTTCTGGAAGGGGTGCCCGCCGGGTCGGAACGCCTCGGCGAACGCCGTGTAGTAGGCAGTCGCATAGAAGTCCAGGTGCCTGGCGGCCTCGCGGCAGATTGCGTCTATGGGCGGGTGCTGCGTCCGGCCGGCGCTGTAGGTGTTATGGTGGGCATCGCCCCAGAAGACCCGGTAATCGCCCATCGCCCTGCGCTCCCCGCTCGGAGACCGGCCGTCGTCCTCGAGGCCGGCGCTAATCCAGCGCGGCGGCCTTGTGGAGGGCAGTCTGGAGCCTCTCCAGGCACTCGTGCTTGCCGAGCACTTCCATGGTCTCGAACAGCGGCGTGCTGACGCGCCGGCACGTCACGGCCACGCGTAGGGCCATGTAGAGCGCGCCCCGTTTCCACCCTTGCCGCTCGGCCAGGCCGCGCAGCGTGCCTTCCAGGAACTCGGCGGACCAGTCCTCGGAGTCTTCGAGCAGCTCGCATGCCTCACGCAGCGCCCGGCGCACGAAGTCGGCATCGTGCTTCTTCGGTATCAGGTCGGCGGCCTCATAGGGCTCGCGCTCGAAGAAGAAGTTCGTCAACTCATCGAACTCGCAGAGCCGCTTGATGCGCTCCCGGATGAGCCTGGTCACCGCCAGCAGCTTCTCGACGCGCTCACCGGCGCGGCGCGTGTAGGGCTCCTGGAGCACGCGCTGGAGCAGCTCTTCGGCAGTCATGGCGCGCAGGTACTCGCCGTTGAGCCATTCCAGCTTCTTCAGGTCGAAGACCGGGCCGCTCGTCTTGACCCTGTCCCAGGTGAAGTTCTCGACCATGTCGCCGAGGCCGAACACCTCCCGGTCCTCGCCGAGCGACCACCCCTTCATGGCCAGGAAGTTCCGCATCGCCTCCGGCAGGAACCCCTGCTCCCGGTACCAGAGCAGCGACGTGGGGTTCTTGCGTTTGCTGATCTTGGACCTGTCCTTGTTGCGCAGCAGCGGCATGTGGATGAAGACCGGCGGCTCCCAGCCGAACGCCTCATACAGCAGCACGTGTTTCGGGGTGGAACTGATCCACTCCTCGGCGCGGATCACGTGCGATATCTCCATCAGGTGGTCGTCCACCACGCAGGCCAGGTGATAGGTGGGGAAGCCGTCGCTCTTGAGCAGCACCTGGTCGTCTATCTCGGAGTTGCGAATGATGACGGCTCCGCGCACCAGGTCCTCGAAGCGCGTTTCCCCGTCGAGGGGCACCTTCAGGCGGACCGTGTGGCGAACCCCTGCGTCGAGCTTCCGCTGCACCTCTTCCTCGCTCAGTTGGCGACACAGCCGATCATAGCCGGACGGGAGGCCCTGCGCCTGTCGCCGCTTGCGCACGTCGGCCAATCGCTCCGGCGTGCAGAAGCAATGGTACGCGGCGCCGGCTTCCAGCAGTTGACGGGCGTACTGCCGGTAGATGTCGAACCGCTCGCTCTGCCGGTAGGGGCCGTAGGGGCCGCCCACGTCGGGGCCCTCGTCCCATTCCAGCCCCACCCACCTGAACGCCTCCAGGATGGCCTCCTCGCTCTCCCTGGTGGAGCGCTCGCGGTCGGTGTCCTCGATGCGCAGGATGAAGTCGCCGCCCTCCCGGCGCGCGAAGGCATAGTCGAAGAGCCCGATGTAGGCGTTGCCGACGTGCGGCGGGCCCGTCGGCGAGGGGGCCAGGCGCACCCTTACGCGGTCGCAGTAGCCGCCCATAGATGTCCCCTCCCTGACGCACTGAACAGGATGCAACCCAAAGAGGCCGGAGCAAGGCCCGCGGGGAATGAGATGCTACGCCGGAATGCGAGCCCCTACCTTATCACATGAAGGCCGGGAGGTCAAAAGCTGCTTGTGCCGGCCTGAATGCGCTCAGCGGGCCGGCTCGGACCGATCCCGTCGCTCGAGCGCTGCCACCATCCCCTGGACATCCGGCCCAATGACGTAGATCGGTGCCTGGCCAATCTGCGTCAGCTCCGTCGGGTTGCCGTAGAGGTCTATGGCCTCCCCGTTGTAGACACCGCTCAGGGCCACCGGTTCCCGGCCCGTGGCGAACAGCGCGGCCACCTGTCGCCCTTCGCCTTCGAACACGTAGCAGACGAGGCCGTCGTCCGTCCTGACCTCGCGCACGAAGCGCATCCCCTCCAACAGGCGGGCCAGGTTGGCCTGCGCGACCGCCCAGGGCTTCAGGTAGCCGCCGGGATCCAGGCGGATCCAGGTGTACTGCCCCAGGCGCGGGTAGGAGTGAAGGGTGTACAGGAAGAACTTCCGCACGCCCAGCGCCATGCTGGCCAGGTGGTAGCGGGCGTGCCAGACGGCCTCCCGACGTCCGTCCGAGGTGGCGATGGGGTCGAGGCCGCGGTAGAAGGTGGCCTCCTTGTTGTCCGGGCCGCCCTCGCTGTGCCACACCTCGACATCCGCCAGGCCGTGCTCAGCAAGGACCCGGCGGTGCGCCGCCAGCAGAGACGACAGCGGGCCGTCGGCCGGCCCGGCCAGCCGGCGCGTGTACTGGTGGAACGAGAACACGTCGAAACTGCCGGCCGCCCCCGCCTTCAGGCAGTTCTCGGTCCATTCGGGCGGTATCGAGTCGATGCCGAGTACCACGGCGTCGGGGTTGGCTCTCCTGACTTCTTCGTAGGCGGCTTTCAGGAGGGGCACGTAGTCCTCCGCAGTGCCCTGGACGTTCTTGCCGTCCTCGATCTTCCTGAAGAACCCGCTCGCCCACGGCTCGTTCCACACCTCCCAGTGGTCGATGAGCCCGCGGTAATGGCCGACCACCGTGCGCACGTAGTTCCGCCAGGCGTCCAGGTCCTTTGGCTTGAAGTATCGGCGGAAGTAGTCGCCCTGGATGTCGTCTGGAACTTCGGAGGCCCACGGCGCGGCGCCGTCGAGCATTCCCAGCACCATCAGCCCGCGCGAACGGGCCAGCTTGACGCGGTCGTCGAAGAACTGGAACTGTCCCGGCTGGGGCTCGGCCGTCGGCCACTTCGTGATCATGCTCGCGTCGTGGATCCGACACCACTTGAACCCCAGGTTCTGCGCCAGCCGCGTGTATGCGTCGTCCAGGGGGATGTGCACGCCGAACGGTGAATCGGGCATCAGGCGAGCGGGGTAGCGGGGCCTCGCCACCCGGGCCACCAGCCCCTGACCCACGTTGCTGATGGAACGGCCCGCCGCGTCGAGCACCTCCGCCTCGATCCGGTACATGCCCAGGGGACGCTCCGCTGGGGGCTGCACCTCAACGGTGAACTCCAAGCTGTTCCCAGGGCTCAGAAGGCGCTCAGGCAGATGAGTGACGCGGCCGTACAGATCATGGACGGTGAGCTTCAGGCGCGCGGCCTCGGGGATGGCCCCGGCGCCGTAGACGGTCAGGGCCGCCGATTCGCCGTCGAAGACCAGCCCGTTCGGCGCTCGCGGCACAACCGCCACCTCCACCGGCACGGCCGGCTGGAACTCCACCGGGCCGTCGCCCTCGAC
>JAUVVP010000175.1 GCA_030604585.1 Planctomycetota bacterium
CTGGGCTACACGCGCACCTACGCCGACAAGATGGACCTGGCCGCAGCATCCCCCCGGGGGGACCTGGCTTCCACCGGCTACTGTCTGGCCGAGCCGGGCCGCCAGTACCTGGTCTATCTGGACTCGGAAGGTGGCGTTACCGTTGACCTTTCGGATGCAGGGGGCAGCGTCGCGCTGGAATGGCTCAATCCCCGCACGGGAACCGTAGCAGACGGAGGCAGGGCGGAAGGCGGGGCGGAGCGTTTCTTCCAACCGCCCTTTGAAGGCGATGCGGTGCTCTACGTCGCCGCCCTAACCCCCGCCGCAGAGGGGCCCGTTGGTGCGGATTAGCTTGAGGAGCCTCGAACGGTTGCCGGGGCGGCATGGCGCCCACATCGTCAGCAGCATCCCCGTGCCGCCGAAGCGGATGATCGCGTCCCGCCACCGGCCCACGTGGTCCGGGTCCCTGCCGGGAGCGCCCCAGACCCCGAATCCCTTCCGAGTGAGCCGCCGCACCACGCCCGTCAGGACGGTGCCATAGTGCCAGACCACCTGCACGACGTCTTTGGGGATCTTTCCTTCGGCGGCCCGTGCCTTCTCCCGGTGGACGTCGGCGGCGGCGTAGGTCTGCTCGTCCTTCCACATCACGGTGCGCAGGTCGCGGCCCTTCAGCCCCTCGTGCAGGGCCAGGATGGCCTCGCGGTACTGCGCATGCGAGCGGTCGTGGTCCTCGTCCATGCCGATGTGGAAGAAGCGCGCGGGCCGGCATTCCTCGATCAGCTCGTCTATCAGCTCGAAGGCGAGCCGCCAGTACTCGTCGTTGTCGAACAGATGGTGGTAGGGGCGGAACCAGTGGTTGTGCTGGTGCAGCGCGCTCTGGGCGAAGTTCAGTTTCGGCACCACCTCGATGCCGTGCCGTTGCGCCCGCTTCACCAGTCTCCTCAGATGGCTCATCGGCACGCTGTAGCGCCGCGCAAGCTCGCGGTGGGACTTGTACCTGACGCCGTCGGCGCAGTCTATCACCAGCAGGTTCAGCCCCGCCTCGGCCATCGCGTCCACCACCGCGAGCCCCACCTTGAGGTCGAACGGCCCCTCGCGGGACTTCCGCTCGCACCAGCGGGGGTCGTAGTGCGTCAGGTGCAATAGAAAACCACGAACGGGGACGACTTCCTTGCCTGCCATTCTCCGCCTCCTGAAAGGAGTCTCATCTGCCCGAGAGGGCTCCGGACCGGCTCAACCATACCCCGTCGCCCGGCCGCCATCAAGCGCACGGCAAATGCGCGCCGGCCAGTCTCACCCGGTCCCGCCCGCCAGGTACTGCTTTATCCGCAGCACGTTCTCCGGCGGCGTCTCGTAGGGCAGGGCGCCGGTGCCCAGGCACACATTCGGTCGGCCGGCTGCGAGCTCGAGGATTCTGTCCACCTCCGCGCGGATCTGTTCCCACGTCCCCCTGGCGATGACCTCCGGCGCCGTGTTGATGCGCACGGTCACGTCGGTCCGGTCCCAGACGCAGTTCATGAAGGCCTGCTGATCGGTCTCCGCGGGACAGATGACGTACCCGGTGCCGGTCTCCAGGATGGCCTCCAGGATGGGCGCCGTATCGCCGCCGATGATGCAGGGAACCGGGTGCCCGACGACGGCCGCAGCCCCGGCCATTGCGCTCTTGAGCGCCGGCAGCTCCACCTGCCGGAACAGCTCCGGCGACAGGAGCGGCGGCGCGGCGGCGGATTCGAAGAAAGCGATGTCCAGCCCGCCGCGACGCACCTCCCTGCACAAGGTCATCTGCCCCTCGACGAGGTGCTGGAGGGAAGCCCGGGCTTCGCCCGGCTCGAGCAGTACCTCGCACAGCAGGGCCTCGATGCCCATCAGGCCGGACGCTATCGAGAAGGGCCCGCTCACGGGTATCCGCACGTCCGCACCGGGGAACTCCCGCGCCAGGCGGGCGCCCACGTCCATGGCCATGGGAATCCGACCCGCCGTCCCGGGATCGAAGGCCGGAAGGCGCACGATTTCCCGCAGAGCGGAGCAGACGGGCTGCGTGACGGCGGGCAGGCCGACGCCGCTCGGCTGGTCCACGGTGGCTCCGTATGCCTCCGCCTCCAGGTTGTAGATGTCTATGCCCACGACCACGGGCGAGTGGCCGTAGCGGCGGTATGCCTCGGCGTGGGCCCGGAACATCAGCTCGGCGTCCCGCGAGACCTCCCAGGGACTCCGGTCTATCAGACCGGCGGCATGCTCGTAGACGGAGGGAGCGAAATCCATCCGCGCGCGCCTTTCACATCTTCAGCAGCCGAGCAAGCGTCCCGCCGAGAACGTCCTCCTTCTCGGCGTCGCTCAGACTGAGCATGCTGATCTTGTTGATCTCGCGCGCGGCGAACGACGCGGTGTCGGGGGCCTCGTGGGGGCCGTCGGTGCCGAACAGGACCCGGTCCGCGCCGATGCGACGCACTGCGTCTTCTATCTTCCAGAGCAGGGCGACCCCGCTCACGTCCAGGAAGGCGTTCTCGCGGCCTTCGGCAATCTCAATGAAGCGGTCGTGGCGCTCGGCACTGGCGCACAGATACTGGCCCAGATGGGCGATGATCAACCTGGTCTTAGGGAATCCTTCTGCGATGCGCCGGGCGGCGGCAAAGTCGCCGAGGAAGTCAACCAGGCACGGCACGTCCAGCTCGGCGGCCAGCTCGAAGACCGGGTCGGCCAGGTATTCGGCCAGTCGGCACTCGCCGGCGTGGAGCTTGATGCCCCGGAAGCCGAGTTCCGAGACGGCCTTGTCTATCTCCGACAGGACCGGCCGCAGGTAGTTTGGCAGGGCATAGACGTAGGGGATCAGCCGGCCGGGGAACGCCTGCGCGGCCCTTTGGGCCATGCCGATCGAGCGCCGCGTGGTGGTGGACATGGCGAACACGACGGACCTCTCGATCCCGGCCGCGTCCATGGTCTCGACGATGGTCTCCGGGGCATACTCGGTGCGCGCGGCGTCGCCGTGTTTCAGGTGCACGTGCGAATCGTAGATGGGCATAGTCGCCATTGCCTCCCTTTGCGCCTGGCAGATGGCAGCGTAACGCGGTGGAGGGGATGCGTCAACGGAAACCCCGTGCGGATTCTGCGGGGTCTTGATAACGGCGGAGCCGGCAGTTACTATTGCCGGGCGACGATCGGTTCGTGGCAGAACGATGCCCGACGGCGAACGGGGCGGCGATGAGACCGAGAGAGCGCGTGCTGGCGGCCCTGCGGCTGGAGGAGCCGGACCGGGTTCCCTACTGCGAGTTCGGCATAGACCGCGCCCTTGCCCAGCGCCTGATGGGATGGGGCGAGCCGGAGAGCCAGGCTGCCGACCTCGAACGCAACCCCTACACGGTGCAGGAGGCCACGGCCATTGCCGGCCGGCTCGGGTTGGACAACATCTTCTACGTCCTGCGCCCGCCGACGTACGCGCAGAAGGTGCCGGGGCTCGACGGCCGACTCTTCTACGGCGAGGGGATGATCCGGACCGAGGCCGACCTTGCGCGCCTCCAGTTGCCCGACCCGTGCGACGATGCGCTCTACGCCGAGGCCCGGGCCTTCGCTCAGCGGAAGGGGGACTACGCGGCGTGCTTCGTTACCCGCGTCGGCATCTTCTCGACCATGTTCAGCATGGGCCTGGAGAACTTCTGCGTGGCGCTCTGCGAGAACCGCGCCTTCGTTGAGGCCGTGCTGGACCGCTACTTCGACTGGTCGGCCGTCGTGGCGGGGCGCGTCTGCCGGCTCGGCTTCGATGTCTTCGTGTCTACGGATGACATGGCCTTCAAGAGCGGCCCGTTCTTCTCGCCGGCCGTCTTCCGGGACCTGGTGATGCCCCGCTACCGGCGCGTGGCCGAGAAGATCACGATCCCCTGGGTCGTCCACAGCGACGGCAACCTGACGGTGTTTCTCGACGACCTGCTGTCCCTCGGCATAGCCGGACTTCACCCGATCGAGCACGGGGCCATGGACATCCGTGAGGTGAAGCGCAGCTACGGCGACCGGCTCTGCCTGCTGGGGAACGTGGACCTGAACACCCTCGGCCGGGGCACCCCGCACGAGGTGGACGACGAGGTGCGCGAACTCATCCGCGACGTGGGGCCCGGCGGCGGCTACATCGTCACCAGCGGCAACAGCCTGGCCGGCTACCTGCTGCCGGAGAACGTCCTGGCGCTCTCCCGGGCGGTCCGCACGTACGGCCACTATCCGCTTGAGTTCTGAGGGGCCGCGCCGTCTGTGGGCCGCAGAGTTCCGGCCATGCTGACCCTCCGACGGCGCGGACCAGCGCATTGTCCCCTGCCGAGCGCTGGGGCATCTGGAATGACGCCGCCCGGTGTGGTATAAGTTTCAGCCGCGGGGCGCGATGGACAGCGCTCGATGCGGCGCCAAAGGGTGCGGTTCGTTTCTCTTCTGGGAGAGTGGGTGGACCATGGGGCGCGTCCTTCTTTCCGCTCCCGCCGACAGGCCGTGGAGCTGGGGGTCTCACCTGGAGAGGGCGCTTCGCGACATCAGGCCGGAGGTCTCCTTCCTCGACTTCCGAAGCGTGGATGACCCCAACAAGGAGCTCCTCAGGATAGCCGAGGAGTTTCAACCCGTCGTTCACATCGCCTGGAAGGGCGAGGTCTACCGGCCGGCGACCTTCCGCGAGTTGCAGGCGCGCGGCGTCTACAATGTCCTGTGGCACCCCGACGAGACTCTGCCGGAATGGCTGCCGCCCCTGGCGAAGGCCAGCGACCTCTTCTGCACCCAATACAAGGGCATGATGGACACCTACCGCGCGGCGGGGATACAGAACCTCGGCTGGCTGCTGGACGGCATCACTCCGTCCTTCTTCGAGTACGACGAGATCACGGCCGAAGAAAGGGAGAAGTACGCCTGCGAGGTCGTCACCATCGGGACGATCGACCGCATACCGGAGTACTGCAAGCGGCTCTACGCGCTGAACCGCCTGATCCGGGAGAAGTTCGACGTCCTGTGGTGGGGCCGGCGCATGTCGTTCCGGCGCAACTCGCTGCGGGACTGGTTCTCGCCCGCCCGCCGCGCATGGGGTCGCGCGAAGGTCTGGAACGAGACGTTCGCCAAGGCGTGTCACTGTGCGAAGATATTCCTCTCCCTTCCCCGTTGCCCCGAGGTCTCGGGCGGCCTGAGCAACAGGGCCTTCTGGGTGACCGGTATCGGTGCGTTCACTCTGACCCTTTACAAGCAAGGCATCGAGGAGTTCTTCGAGCCGGGCAAGGAGATCGTCGTTTTCCACGACGAGGACGAGATGGTCGAGAAAGCCCGCTACTACCTGGAGCACGACGACGAGCGCGAGGCTATTGCCAAAGCGGGACAGCGGCGTACGCTCGGCCAGTACACCAACCAGCACCTGTTCAGGGGCTTCCTCCAAGGGCTCGCCGAGCGAGGAGGGCCGAAGGTCTGACAGGTTGGGAGCGGCTGTGGAACCCGGCGATGCCGTTGTTCGGCCGGCCTCAGACGTTGGTGCAGCGGCGGCTGTGAAGCGACGCGAGTCGTGGGCCCGCTCGCACCTGGCTGTCCGAGTGCGTCTTCCACTTCAGCGAATTGGCGGCGAGCGAGGAGCCGGCAGCTCCGC
>JAUVVP010000418.1 GCA_030604585.1 Planctomycetota bacterium
AACAACACTCTGCAAGAGACGTGTACGGTTCTGAGTGTTACGCGCCGCCGCCCACCGGGCCTCGGTCCGCGGCAGGCGGCGGACAGTTCCAGCTCAGTCAAGCAGGCCGAAAAGCACCAGGTGGCCTTCCTGACGCGGTGTGATAAGCTTGCGCAGCTCCGCTCTGGCCTCGGCCAACTCCTCGCCGGCCTCCTTGCGGGCCTGACGGAGCGCCGCCAGTGCCGCCTTTATGGCGCCCGCTTCTGCGCCTGCGTCGCTGACGACCGCCTGTAGGGCATCGGTCGCCTTTTCGAGCTCGGTAAGCTCCGGGGCACCCTCAGGGCGGGCACGCCGGGGCACGGGGCCTCTCAAAAGCAGACCCATGTTAGCCCCGCCGCCGACCTGACGCGAGAGCGTGAGGACCTCCTCGACCTTGGGACCAAGAGTCTCCCATTCGGCATCTGTGGCACCCAGGGCCCCTCTCATGCGTGCCATGATCCTCTCGCGCATCTGCTCGGGATCCCACTGGCCGCCCGCGCGCCCCGCACCCCGCTGTTGCGAGAACGCGCTTCCAACCCACACCGCTGCCAACAATCCCAGGACCGTCAGCAGTGCTACGGTTCTTGAACGAGACATTGCTCCACTCCTTTGAGGAACACCACAGCAGTTCGGACACTTTCCGATCTCCGGCGCCTACACGGGCCGACAGGTGCGTCCGCTCCGAACGCGCCCCGCCCCCCGGGGGGACATGCCCGCCCGGTCCGTCGTTCGGTCAACCTCCCTTCCCCACGAGTTGTCCGTCCTTCGTGTACTCCCAGCGTCCGCTGGTCGCGAGCCGTCTCCCGCGCAGCTCACGTTCACCAGGCTGCCATGATACCGCCTCGGGCCCTTCTTGGCAACACGCAACTGGCACTGCGCCCGATGGGGCCCACCTGTTACAGCCAGCAGCCACCGCTATTCGAGCGCGGCTGCGATCACCCTTGCTTCTCGGGGTCATCCTGGTCCTGCTGCACCTTCTGCTCGGCCAGCATTGCGAAGCGGTTCGCAATGGCCAGGGCCGGGTCGAGGGGCACCTCCACGGGCTCAACGTCCTCGGGTATCTGAACGGCAGGCGTCGGACGCAGGGACTTGCCCTCAAACTGCGGCAGCCACTCGCGCTCGGCCTCGATCAGCTCAGCGGTCATCTCCCGCACCTCGGCCAGCGTACAAGAGGCAGAGGTGAGCGGGTCGAGCGCTATGGCCTGCATCGCGTATTCGGGGTTGCCGGTGAGTGCGGCCTCCACGGCGAGCGCCTGCACGGTGACGTTGCTCTGGTTCAGCGCCGCGCACTGGGGCGGCAGGTCGCCCACCTGCATCGGGTGCAGCCCGCTGCCGTCCACAGAGACGGGCACCTCCACGCAGCAGCCCTGCGGCAGGTTCGTGATGTAACCGTCATTGCGCACGTTGCCGTTCAGCCGGAACGTGCGGTCGGTCTCCACGGCCTCCAGTATGTAGGAGCAGTATTCGGCGCTGCGGCCCGTGATCTTCGGCGACTCCAGCGACAGATAGTCAACGTCTTTGTACTTCTCCGCGATCATCTTGCAGTAGTTATAGTAAGCGCCCGTCTCCCCGCCGAACGCCGGCTGATCGCAGTAGGCCTTCAGCGCCCGCTCGCTGCTGCGGAACCACGGCACGTACTCGGACAGGTGTCCCGTGCTCTCGGTCATGAAGTAGCCGAAGTGACGCATCACCTCGCAGCGCACCTTCTCGTTCACGTAGTACTCGGCTTTCTCGATTCTCTCGCGCAGGATGGGGTTCAGGTCCCGCCCGTCGCGCTTGTCCTTCAGGGACAGGAACCACCCCATGTGATTGATGCCCGCGCAGAGGAAATCAATCTGCTCTTTCGGCACGTCCACATAGCCGCTGATCAGGTCCAAAGTGGTCTGCACGCCGTGGCACAGGCCGATGAACTGCACCGTGGACGCCTTGCCCAGCGCGTAACAGCACGCGGCCATCGGGTTGGCGTAATTGAGCATCAGCGCGCTCGGGCAGAGCTGTTCCATGTCCTTTGCGATGTCCACCAGCACGGGAATGGTCCTCAGGCCGCGCATCACGCCGCCCGGGCCGAGCGAATCGCCGATGCACTGGTCCACGCCGTACTTCATCGGTATCTCGTAGTCCAGCGAGAAGGCGTCCACGCCGCCCACCTGGATCATGATGATCACATAGTCGGCGCCATCGAGCGCCTCACGCCGGTCCAGGGTGCTCCAGACCGCGGCGGGCAGGTCGTTCTCGGCAACCACCCGCTTGATGAAGGCCTCCATGCGGTCCAGCTTCGGCCGGGTGCGGCTCATCAGGCAGATCTCGCTGCCCCTCAGCGCCTCGGTGGCCAGGATGTCCATCGTCAGCGTCTTGCAGAAGACCATGCTTCCGGCGCCTATCATGGCTATCTTGGCCATGTCGCGCTCCTCG
The DNA here is from genome assembly GCA_030604585.1 of Planctomycetota bacterium. Taxonomy (GTDB): domain Bacteria; phylum Planctomycetota; class Brocadiia; order SM23-32; family SM23-32; genus JAUVVP01. The sequence continues at coordinate 2,431 of JAUVVP010000418.1, forward strand.
CATGTTGGGTTGGAGGTCTCTCTCGGGTCTGCCAGCCGCCGCAGCCGGACGGCGCTGATGATATGGCCGGCTCCTCGGCCTGGCAAGTGACACGACGGTGTAGCTCAGGCCCTCCAGCCTGAGGATCGGGCTTTAGACCTGAGGATCGGACCTTCGGCCCGATTCGCAGACTTGCCCGCCGTACGGCGGGCGAGCCCGCCTCCGCCAGGGGCGGACAAATCTGGCGGGCTGGAGTGTCTACGCTACATGGGCGCTCGCACCGTAACGGCGATGTCTACCGACCACGTGGTGCCGCGCTTGACCCGGCCGCTGACCGGATAGCCGGCCAACAGGTAGTCCGGCGTGCCCCACCCGCGGTGGTCAACCAGGCTGAGGGGCACGGAGCTGTCCACCGTGATGACGAGGTCCCTGCCTTCGATCTCAAATCGCCTGGAGCCGGGCAGCAGGCTCTCTTCTCCCAGCTCAGCGGGCAGAACGATGCTCTTGCCGTCGCCGCGCGCGGTGGCTCCGGCATAGGCCCGGACCGGGAGGAAGGAGTAATGGCGCCACAAGCGAAGGTTCAGGTCCGTCGCAGCGCTGAAGTCGAAATGGAGGGTGAAGGAGTTGTCGGGCCGCACAAGACAGGTTTCGG
>JAUVVP010000483.1 GCA_030604585.1 Planctomycetota bacterium
CGCGGATTACCCGCTCCGCGGCATCCAGCTCGTCAACCGCCATGTAACCGGCCGCCAGTTTGTCCCGCGCGGAGGCGGCACGCAGGCGCTCCCTTATCCGTCCCACGGCCTTCTCGGCGTTGCGCAGTGCCTCGGCGGCAAGCTCCGGCCGTCCGATGCCGGCGTGTGACGCGCCCAGGCGTCTGAACATCGCGGCCCGCCTGTAAGGCTCCGCGATGGCGGCGGCCTCCCGCGCGGCCTGCGCCAGCACTGTGGCAGCCCGTTCGGCCCGGCCGGCCTCGGCGTGGGCCTCGGCGACGGCCGCCATCAGGGGCACTTTGACCGTGGTGGTGGCGATGGTCCCGGCCGTTTGGACGGCTCTGTCCAGGCGCCCCGCCTCCAGGTAGACCTCTGCGACGCGCTCGAGCAGCATGCTGCGGCTCAGTTCACCTTCCACCTCGTCGGCCAGCGCCGCGGCCCGCTGCAGTGCTTCGTCGAACTCCTGCGTCATGGCCGCCAGGGCGTATACCTGCGCCAGCCTTGTCCAGGCGGTGCCGGCCGGTTCGTGGCGCCTTATCCTGGCTGCCTTCCCTCGGGCTCTCTGGAGGCTGCGAACGGCGTCGTCCTGGCGGCCGGCCTTGATCTGGGCGCGGGCGGTCTCGCACAGAAGATGCACCGCGTGCGACAGGTGCTCCGTCTTGTCGGCAGTCTGCCACGCCGTCCGGTAGAGTCCGACCCGGATGCAGGCCTCGCCCGCCTGAAGCAGCAGATGGCCCGGCGTGGCCGAGTTCACCGCAACGGCGACGGCCTCGTCCATGGCCTGCCGCGCCTCTGCCGTGAAGCCGAGTCGCGCGTAAGCCTCCGCCACGGAGATGGTGATGCCGGCCCGGCTGTAGGGCTCTACGAAGCTCTTCGCGGTGCGAAGGGCGGCATCGAGGATGGCGCCGTCCGTGGGCGGACGGGAAGGCGCTGCCAGGCCGTAGCCCGAAGCACAGACGGCCAGAACCGTGCCGACAAGGAGGGCGACGCTGGATAGTCTCTTAAGACTGCTTTGCATCTTCTGCGGCGGCCTGGGGCACTTGGTCTGTGGCGGGCGCAGTGCGCCGCCCGCACCAGGTGGCGAGGACGCTCTGCCCTGCCTTCACCCGGTCCCCTGGGCGGACCGCCACACTGTATTGGTCGGCCAGCGGCAGATAGAGTTCAACACGGCTGCCGAACTTGATCATACCGAATCGCTGGCCTTTCTTGAGGACATCGCCGACCGAGGCCCGGCAGACTATGCGCCTGGCGATCACGCCCGCAACCTGGTTGACGAGGATCTTGCGGCCGTCTTCCAGGGCCAACCCCAGCAGGTTGTGCTCGTTCTGCGTCGCGGCGGCTTCGGAGCGTGCGTCGTGGAAAGAACCCGGATGGTGGCTCACCCACCGCACCGTGCCGGCGGCAGGGGAGCGGTTGACGTGCACGTCGAAGAGGGACATGAAGATGCCCACCCGGACGGCCCGTCCTTCGATGAAGCCCGGAGGCTCCACCTCACCCACGTCGCGCACGACCCCGTCGGCGGGGCTGAGCAGCGCGTGGGGCGGCGATTGCACACTCCGCTCGGGATCGCGGAAGAACGCCAGCAGCGCGACCCACAACAGGCCGAACAGGACGGCCGCCGGCCAGAAGAACAGCAGGCCGAGCACGGCCCCCGCCAGCAGGAGCGCCGTCCCGATCAGTATCGTGCTGCGGCCATAGCCGGAAAGGGGAATGCCCAAGGCGATGGACTCCGGGTTCTCGAACACGAAAGCAGTCGAAGGGCATCAGGGAGTATTCCACAAGGCGGGCGCGGTTGTCAGGTTTCCAGCCCTCGTGTTGACACGGCAAGGCGCTTCCTGTTATAGCAATAAGCGTGCGCGCCCCGCCCGAGGCCCCGGAGCAAACGCCCATGCACGTGTTCTCAGCACGGTCATTCTGGTTGCCGGTCCTGTTGGCAACCCTTGTGGCCGCCTTCTTCGGGGCGATCCTCGGCCGGCGCGGGCGGCAATGGGAGCGGGCGCTGGCCAGACAGGCCCTCTGGGAGGGACGGCTGGCCCGGACGAAAGAGGACGATGAACGGGCCCGGGCGGAACGAGACGCACTGCTAAGCTCTCCGGAGGCCATCGAAAGGGTTGCGCGGGAGGAGTACGGCTTCGCGGCGCCGGACGAGACGGTGACCGACTTCGACTCAACTGCCCGGCCCATCGGGGCGAGGCCGCGTGCCCAGGTCCGCGTCTCAGCGTTGGACAGGCTGCTGATGTGGCGGCAGCTTCCGCTCGCCCTGCCCGCAACGGTCTTCCTGGTGACGGCGTTCATCTGCGCACTGCTGAATGCATCTTCGGCCGCCCGCGGCGGCCGGGTCTCGTCTTCGTCGCCGTAGCGGCCCACGCAAGGCCCAACACGCAGGAGAACCACATGGACGTCAAAGCGTATGTTGAGGGGCTGGTCAAAGGGGCCCGGGAGGCGGCTACGGACGCTGCCCACGCCTCGGCCGCCCGGAAGAACGAAGTCCTCGAAGGCATGGCCCAGAACATCCTGGACGCCCGCGATGAACTGAAGCAGCAGAACCGCAAGGACCTGGAGGCCGGCAAGGAGGCGGGCCTCTCCAGCGCCATGCTCGACCGCCTGGAGCTGAC
>JAUVVP010000237.1 GCA_030604585.1 Planctomycetota bacterium
CTCGGCCAATAAGACCAATATCAGCGAGATGCAAGTGGAAGACGAACTGCTGGTATACGTGGTTGGCGAGGAGTCGGCCGCGAAACTCGTCCCGGCCGAGATCGATGGCCGCAGCGTTCAGACGGTCCGCTGCAAGCCCGGCAACGCCCTCCTTCAGCAGATGACCAAACGCATCCCGGACGTGGTGCTGATGGAGGCGAAGCACGCCACTGGCAGGAGCGGCTCGCTGGAGCACGTCCGGGGGCAGTATCACGACCTGCCCGTCATCGTCGTGGCGAAGAAGCCCGCCGTCGAGACGGTCGTCGAGTGCATGAAGAAGGGGGCCGAAGACTTCGTCGCTGTGGACGAGACGGCCGACAAGCTCGCCGAGAAGCTCCAGGCCGCCGCCGAGAAGCACCACCTCGTCGTCCAGGTCAAGCAGCTCACCGACGTCTACCAGAGGAGCAGCCTCGGGGAACTGGTGGGCGTCAGCCCCGCCATGCACGACATCTTCGCCCGCATCAAGAACGTCTCCGGCGCCGACGCCACCGTGCTCATCTCCGGCGAGAGCGGCACCGGCAAGGAACTGGCGGCACACGCCATGCACGCCCTCGGCCCGCGCCGTGACGGGGCCTTCGTCACCGTCAACTGCGCCGCCATCCCCAAGGACCTGCTCGAGAGCGAGCTGTTCGGCCATGAGAAGGGCGCCTTCACCGGGGCGGACCGCCTCCACATCGGAAGCTGCGAGCGGGCCCACGGCGGGACGCTGTTCCTGGACGAGATCTGCGAGATGGACATGGGCCTGCAATCCAAGATGCTCCGCTTCCTACAGAACCGCACCTTCACCCGCGTCGGAGGCGGAGAGACCATCGAAGTGGACGCCCGCGTCATTGCCGCCACCAACAAGGACCCGCTGGAGGAGGTCGGCAAAGGCAAGCTCCGCGACGACCTCTACTACCGGCTGAACGTGGTGCCGATCCACATCTCGCCGCTCAGAGACAGGCCAGAGGACATCCCCGTGCTGGCCCAGCACTTCCTGGTCATGCTCGGTGAGAAGTACAACAAGTACTTCTGGGACTTCTCCCCCGACGCCGTCCGCCTGCTGCTCTGCTACCGGTGGCCGGGCAACGTGCGCGAGCTGCAAAACGCCATCGAGCGGATCGTGGTGCTCGCCACCACGGACCGCGTCACCCCTGAGCTCTTCCCCGAGAGCATGCGCAAGGCGGCCGCCAAGGCCAAGGTCCCCCAGCTCGACACCGAGGCGGCGCTCGAGTGCATCCAGAAGGCGCTCCAGGCCCGTCCGGTCGAGATGGAAGAAGGCGACGACGTGCTGCCCTTCGTCGAGGTGGAAAAACGCGCCATCCTCGGCGCCATCAGGAAGTGCAACGGCGACATCAGCAAGGCCGCCCGCAAGCTCGGCCTAAGCCGCGCCACCCTCTACCGCAAGCTCGAGAAATACGGCGTCAGGTAAGCCCGCCAACCCTCACGCCAACGAGCACAGGACCTCCACCCCCTCTTCGATCACCCGATCCTCAGCAGCGAACGAGATGCGGAAGTGGCTCCGCCGCTCGCTGAAGACGCTGCCCGGGATGATCAGCAGGCTGCGCGCGACGGCCTTCCGGCAGAAGGCGTCGCCGTCTCCCCCCGGCGCCTCCACAAAGGCATAGAAGGCCCCCTGGGGTCTCTGAAGGTTGAACCTCGCCTTCAGGCCCTCATACAGCAGGTCGCGCTTGGCCCTGTAGGCCAGCACGTGGGGATCGGCCGGAACGTGGAGGGCCGTCACCCCGGCGTGCTGGACCATCGAGGGCGCGCAGACGAAGCTGAACTGCTGCAGCTTCTTCATCTCCTCGATGATCGGCGCCGGCCCGATCGCATACCCCAGCCGCCATCCCGTCATGGCGCTCGACTTGCTGAAGCCGTTCAGCAGCAGAACGTCGTCCGTGTGGGACGCTATGCTCCTGAACGGCTCGTCGTAGCAGAAGACGCGATAGATCTCGTCGCTGACGATGAAGACGCCGTTGCGCCGGGCCCACTCGGCTATCTCGGCCAGGCTCTCGCCGGGCACGATCTGGCCCGTCGGGTTGCTGGGGCTGTTGAGCATCAGCAGCTTGGCGTCCCCGGCGCCGGCCTGCTCGAGCCGCTCGGCAGTGAGCTGGAAATCGGGGTAGGTGTCCACGTAGATGGGCTCGCCCCCGACCAGCCGGCACAGGTGCTTGTACATCACGAAGTAGGGGTCGGGGATGGCCACCCTGTCGCCGGGGTTGACCAGGGCCATGAAGCTGAGCACCATGGCGCCCGAGACGCCGCTGGTTATCAGGACGGCGTCGTGGCGGATGCCGGTCTGCTCCCGTTCGAGCGCCAGCACCTCGTCGCGCAGCTCCTGGATGCCCTGCGTGACGGTGTACTTGTTCCGGCCGGTCTCGATGGCGTGAATGGCCGCGGCCTTGACCAGCTCGGGCACGTCGAAGTCGGGCTGCCCGATGCTCAGGTTGATCGGGTTCCTCAGGCTCCGGGCCAGGTCGAAGACCTTGCGGATGCCCGAAGAATCAACCAGGCCCATGCGATCGGCGATGAGGCGGGCCGCGTCCACCTGTCACCTCCCTGGAGGGGCGAAGGGCGCCGGGGCGGCTCAGTCCTGCGCCTCGGGGGCCCCTTCAGACGGCTCGGCCTCGCCCTCCGGCGCCTTCTCCTCCTTGCGCGGGCGGGCCGGCGCCGCGATCACCTGCGGCTTCACCTTCGGCAGGCCGAAGACGGAGGCCTTCCCCTCCTCCCAGCGCTCGTCCTCCTTGAGGCGCTGGATGCGCTCCCCTCGCGACAGCACGTTGCGGCGCCTCACCAGGGTGTCCTTCCGTTTCAGGCTCTTGTGCAGTGACACACTATCTCTCCTCAGGATGTGGATTCTGTTCGACCGGATGGGGCTTACTGCGAGAAGCCGATGATCGAAGCCCGGGCGAAGGGCCTCCGCCCGTCCTCGGAGTAGCCGCGGCACCTCTGCAGGAGTTGCTGCAACTCGGGCGAGTCCTCGCTGTCAAAGCTCCCGACACAGAGGGCCACACGGCCGCCCGGCAGCTTGCGGAAGTGCAACTCGTTCCTGCCGGCCATTGACTTGATGGACTGCTTTTCGAGGAGTTGCTCGGCGGGGGCACGTTTCGATTCCCCGGGTGAGAAGTCCAGCAGCGTCACCGTGAAGACCTCCCTCGCGCCGGGGTTCTCATCGCTGACCGTCAGGGCCCGCTGCGACCCGTCAGAGCCGGTCACCGTCGTCACCAAGAACCACGCGCCCATGCAGCCCACGACGGCCACCAGCACGGAAAAGACCACCCGGCGCAGGAAGATGTCCTCCTCTTCGTCCTCGACGGTAAGGCCCCAGCCGATGTCACGGCCATCCGCGTTCGCGCCGGGCTGGGAACCCTCCGAAGGGGCATCCGCCCGCGCCCGCGACCTCCCCGAGCCCTCATCGCGACCTCTCATATTCCTTAACCTCGCACCCCCTCCGCCATCGGCATTCGGAACTCAAAGAGCTTACCCATCCAGGCACACCATTGTATGGCAAAGCCTCGCTCGAAGTCAAACCAGCCGCAGGATTACCCCTGCGTCCGCTGCGCCTTGCCTTAACTACCCGGCCTCGCAAAGCAAGAGAGACAGTTCGTCCTCGTCCTCGTCCTCGCAATCCGGGCGAGGACAGCGGCCTCGAGGACAAGCCTTGCCCGCGCCCGCCTAATCGTCCACGGTCGAGTTCCACTCCCGACCTTGCGCCATCAGTGACAATCAGTGTCTATCAGTGGCAGAACCCAGCCCTCGGCCTCAAGGAAGAACCGAAAACAGCCTCGAATTGTACCTATTGCATCAGCGTGCGGCCCCTCTCGTGCCCGTCCGTGGCCTCCTAAGCACGTCCGACAACAACCTTTTCGCCCCAAGTCCTTTGTCCACATACGGCTGCGCGAGAATGGGTTCGTTTTGAAAAGAAGTCTGCCCCCTCTTCATGCGTTTACGTCTATCTGCGCCACGGCGGGCGGCTTGACGTGTTCGCCTGCGCGTATGCGCTGGAGGCGTTCCAGTTCGTGCAGCAGCTTCATGAACTGATTCGTCAGCGAGGTGTCGTAGCGGCTCAGCAGACGGGCGATCTGCTCGAAGTGCACGGGCCTGAACTCGCTGGTGGTGCCCAGCGGGCCCGTGGGCAAGTCGTCTGCCCTCCGCCGCCACGTGGCGTGGTGGTAGGCGGACTCGGCCGCCGCGCAGCGCTGCATCCTCAGGTAGGTGACGGCGATCTTCTCGACCAGCGCCTCTTCGACCGCGCCGACCGGCTCCAGGTCCTCGCCGAAGCGCCCCAGCAGAGGCTTCAGCTTCCTGTGATCCATCGGCGAGAGGCAAGAACTGAGGATGCCGTGCTTGCGCGCATTGAGCCGCGAGACCCGCTTGCCCTCCTCCGTCTTCACCCCGCCCAGCATGCCATTCTGCCGATTGGCAATCGTCTGACTGTCCAGCGCCATCACTCCACCTCCTTTCCACCGCAGGGGCCGCCCAGACCGCTGCGGGCATATCAACCGCTGCGGAATGACGGTCAGTTGCCTGCGCCTGCGCCGCCTTTGCCTGCAACTTGAGGGCAGCAACCCGTCGCCGTGCAGCGTATAGTGTAGGCGTTTGCGCGCCGTCGTGTGTCCCAATTGGGCGCTATCGGGCGGTGGAGGGTCGTTAATCGTTGCTCGTTGTTCGTTGCTCGTGGGCTTGCGTGGGAGCGGCTTTCAGCGTCATGTGTTGCGGATCATTGGGGCTCGCACAGCAAGAGAGGGACCTCGTGCTCAGCGAGTCCACC
>JAUVVP010000183.1 GCA_030604585.1 Planctomycetota bacterium
CGGTCGGTCAGGAGGATCGGCACTGCGTCCTCCTGGCTCAGGGCGCGCGCAAGATCGACGGCCGGCTGCATCGGGTGGGCCGGACCGGACGGCCTCCACGCCTCCAGCTCGGCGCGCACCTCGCCCGCCCGGAGCGATTCCTTCCCGAGGATGTGCGGCTCGAAGCCGCTCTCGATGGCGGTGATCCGCCCGTTGGAGCCCAGCTCGTCGAAGTAGTCCATGACCCTGCGGACGGCCCGTTCGCGGAATGAGTCGCCGCCCACGACCGCGTTCATGGACGCGCTGGAGTCGAGGATCACCACCAGGTGGCGCAGCGTGGACTGCCGGCTGAACGCAGCGCCCGCCACCAGCAGCGAGAGCAGCAGCGCGCCGAGCAGTTCCAGCACGAGCGGCAGCGTCAGCGGCGGGCGGCGCTTCTGCTGTCCTTCCAGGCGCAGGCTGCGCGTCATCTGCCACAGGTGAAGCGAGGAGACCTCGATGCGCTTGCCGCGGAAGACGAAGAAGTAGAGGAACAGCACGCCCCCCCGCGAGGCAAGGGCCAGCAGACCCCATGGATAGGCAAAGTAGAACATCAGAGGACTTCCACCAGTCCGAGGGGCAGGAACTCCGACCGCAGCACGCCCTCGAGGTCGCGGTCGGCCACGACCTCCACGTGCAGACCGCCGCACTGGAACGTCTGGTCGCGCAGCTCGTTCTTCAGCGCCCGCAGCCGCCGGCCATAGTCCTCGACGGCCCGCCGGTCCAGCGTGATGTCGGCGCGGCGTCCCTCCTCGACCGCGTCGAGGACCGACGGCCCGGCGGCCTCCGGGTCGGCTTCCCACGGGCCGAGCAGGTGCACCACGATCAGGCGCGCGCAGCCGGCCGAGAGGGCCTTGATGACGGTTGACGGACCGACAGGGCTCATGAAGTCGCTCAGCACGAGGCGGACCGACGCGCGCCTGAGCCCGGACACGGCGCGCCGGGGTGCGGTGAAGAGGACCGATTCGGCCTCGCGGAACTCCAACTGCCCCGGCTCCTCAAGGCGGTGCAGCTCCTCGCCGGCGGCGAACAGGCGCACGGCCACCCCTTCCACCAGGGCCGAACGGTGCAGCCAGCGGCACAGCTCGTGCGCCAGCGGCCCCTTGCGGCCGTCCCGGATGGCCATCGAGGCCGAGGTGTCAACCACCAGGTCGAAGAACGGGCTCACCTCCTCCCGGTATAGGCGCACGATCAGCCTGTCGGTGCGCGCGGAGGAGAACCAGTCAATGCGGCGGGGGTCGTCGCCCGGCACGTACTCCCGGAAGTCTTGAATCTCGACCGAGGCGCCGGTCTCGCGCCCTTCCCTGACGCCGAACGTGCCCGCCGTCGAGGCCACCTCCAGGTTGAGGCGGTACAACTGGGCCAGGCGGCGTATCTCCGCCTCGGGCAGCATCTCGGCCACAGCGGACACCCATCATCCTCCTTCCGCGCTTCCCGCCGCGACGCGCGCCGGGGAGGGTGCCTCCGCGCGAGCCGCCATTCCGAAACCGGGCGCTTCGCGCAGCAGCAGGACCAGGTGATAGGTGAAGCCGAGCAGGAACGGCCCCACCATGTGCGACAGGAAGGCCGCCGCCGGCACCGGGTGCTGCAGCAGGGAGAGCACGTAGAGGGCGGGCAGAAAGGCCAGCGGGCCACAGGTCAACTCTGCCAGTTCCCACCCCAACGCCCCCATCACAACGGCCATCAGGACGAGGTTGAAGACCAGCAGCAGCACCATCACACGCGTCCGCGCAGCGGAGGTGCGGAACCTGCGCGGCAACAGGCGCGTTATGCAGTGCGTCAGGGCGGAGAAGTAGAGCACGTAGGTGACCGTCAGTGGGACGGGGTAGAACCCGACAAAGGGCGCCATGCGGGCCGGCCGCGAGACGTGCAGCAACACGGCACAGACGCCCACCATCCCCATGGACAGCAGAAGGTAGACGGCCGTGGAGGACGCGCCGTTCCGCAGGGGCAGATACAGAAGCCGGGCCGGCGGACCCCGTCTCTCCAGCCTGGCGCGGTGCCGCGCCGGCACGTGCGTATCCGCGATGATCCAACCGAAGCAGGCTCCGCCGATCAACAGGCACGAGAACAGCTCGAACGTCATGAGCGCGATGTCGGAACCGCCGCCGGAGAACCCACCCAGGCCCAGCAGCAGGGCGAAGAGTGCCAGGGCCATGAGCAGGGCGAGAAGCTTGGTGCGGGCGGAGCTTCTGTCCTGTTTGAAGGTCAGGCAGTTCGTCGAGGCCGCGTTTAAGAACATAATGGCGAGCGCGGCCAGCACGCTCCCCCCGGTCAGGCAGAGGGCCAGGGTGGCCGCCGGAGACGACGTGCGCAGCAGCCTGCTGAGCGGTTCCCATCCCCCCTCCATCAGAACGATCAAAGGGACGAACAAAAGCAGCCCGACTGCGCCGGACAAGCGTCCGGGCTTCTTCTCGTGCACGGACAGGGCTCCAAGCAGCACGCACAACGCACAGGCCCCAACCGAACCCACCAGCAGAACGTAGACGCACACCAGGACCCAGACCAGCTCAATCCCCCCGAACAGGAACGAGGCGACGACGAACGGCGCAAGGACCGACACGGTGAGCACACTCCTGGCTGTGGCCGCCATCAGCCGGCCGCGGACCATGCGCCGGGCGCCGATGCCGGTGATCTGTTCCAGCTCCAGGGTGTTCTTTATCACGTCGCGATGCAGGGCCTGGCCGCAGGCCGCCGGGATGATGAACAGGGTCATCACTGCCAGGACGACGGTCAATCCGTAGAACATCGGGACGCCCAGGGTCTCGGCACCGCTTGCCCCCGCGACGAAGTAGACCACCAGGGCCGCCACCAGCAGCATCCAAAACATAGTCATGCCCGCCCTGCTGTGCAGGGACTGGTATACCTCCTTGACCATGATGGGATTGGCCGCGTCGTCCAGCCTGTCCCTGATCCGTGCGAGCATCGCTCTCAACTCCGCTCCGGCCGGCCGGGCTGCTCGGCGAGTGCCAGGCGCGGCAGCTCCCGCAGGCCGACGATGAAGTGGTACGCGAGCCCGAAGAGGAACGGCATGGCCATGTGCGTCAGGAAGGCCCCCGTCGAGACGGGCTTGTAGAGGGAGATCATGTAAAGCAGCGGCAGAAAGGCAACCGGGACGCTGGTCAGCGTGCCGAAGTTCCACCCCACCAGACCAGGCATAAGGAAGACGGGGACCGTGGTGGCTATCAGCAGAAGGATCAAGACTATCCTCCTGGTGACCGCCGTGCGGCGGTGGGGCGCGAACACCCGGGTTATCGAACCGGCCAGCGCGGAAAGGTAGAGCGAATACGTGAGGGTCAGGACTATGGGGTACAAGAAGAAAAGGCCCCGGCTGGGGAATAGACCGCCCTTGGCGCCGCCCAGATGCACTGTGCCGATGGCGATGAGTGCCAGGGCCAGCACCAGGTAGGCGGCGCCGGATGAGGCCCCGTCGCGAAACGGCGCGTAAAGCAGCCGCACCAGGCGCCCGCGCCGTGCCAGCTTGACGCGGTGCCGGTGGGGGATGTGCGGGGCACCCGTCAGCCAGAAAAGCGAACAGACGCCGACCAGAAGGCATGCATTGAGCTGAAACGTGGCGGAGGCGCCGGGCAGCAGCAGAGCCCCCGCCATGGCTGCCACGGTCCAGGTGGAGCCGAACAGAGCAACCACAATGAGCAGGGCGACGAACTTGGTGCGGGCCGACGACCTGTTCTGCGGGAAGGTCAGCGAGTTGGCCGCCGAGGCCGTCAGCAGCATGACCAAGAGCGCCGCCAATACCGTGGACCACCCCAGGGACACCAGCAGCGAGCGGGTGGCTATCCCGCCGCGAACCGCGCCGAATGGCCCCCCGAACGCACCTCCGAACGTCATCACGGCGACCACCAGCGGCGCCATGCCGAGCGGGATGAGCAGCCCCGCCAACATCAACCCCCCGAAGCCCAGCACGGCCAGCAGACGCAGGCGGCGGTAGGCGGTCAGCGCCCCGAAGAAGACCGCCACGGCACAGGCGCAGAACGACGCCAGCAACAGCCCGTAGACGCTGACGAGGATCGAAACGAGGTCAATCCCCCCGAAAAGGAACGATGTGACGGCAAAGGGGGCAACCAGCGAGCAGAGGAGCAGGATGCGCATGCCGGAGGCCATCAACCGCCCCCGGACAAGTTGGCGCCCGTGCATCGCCGTGATCTGCACAAGCTCGATGGTCTGCGTTCGGATCTCCCGATACAGCGAAACGAACGCCGCCGTCGGGATCATGAACATCATCATCAGGCCCATCAGGAAGGCGAAGGCTATGAACATCCCCTGGCCCGAGGTCTCCCGCTCCCCGCCGACGCTCATGTAATAGATCAGCAGGGCGATGGCCAGCAGCAGCCAGAAGAAGGCCATGAAAACCTTGCTGTGGACGGACTGCCACATCTCCTTGAGCATGATGGGGTTGACCGCCCCGTCCAGCTTCTGCCTAATCCGTTTCAGCATTCCCCTGGCCCTTGTCGTTCTGCGTGGCCTGAAGGAAGATGCGCTCCAGCAGCCTGCCCTCGGTCATTACCTGGTAGGGAACCAGGTCGTGGGCCACCAGGCTCTTGACCAACTCGGCGACGTTCTCGTTCTCCCCCGTGACCTCCACCTTCAGCATGTCGGGTTCCAGCGGGTGGACGTGGCGCACATTGGGGTTCTCCAGCAGGACCTTCGCCGCCTGCTTCAGGTCGCCCATGATCTTCATGTTCAGCACCGTCTTGCGCAAGCCGTCGGCAAGGCGTTCCTCGGGCCGGCCGGCGAAGACCAGCTTGCCCTCGTCAATGATGATGACCTGGTCGATCATCTCCTCCAGTTCGGCCAGGATGTGGGAGCTGATGAAGATGGTCTTCTGCTCGGCGGCCAGCAGCCGGAGCAGCTCCTGGAGGTCGTGGCGCGCCTGCGGGTCGAGTCCTGCGGCCGGCTCGTCCAGCAGCAGAACGGCCGGGTCATGCAGGAGCGCCCGCCCCAGGCTGATGCGCTGCTTCATGCCCTTGCTGAGGGTCTCGACCTGTTTGGACAGCAGCGGGCCGATCTCGATGAACCCCACGATCTCCTTCAGCCTCCGGCGCCTCTCCTCCCCCTTGAGCCCGTAAGCGCGGGCGAAGAAGTCCAGGTATTCGCTGACCAGCATGTGGGGGTAGGCACCGAAGTAGTCCGGCATGAACCCCATCAGCCGCCGGACCTCGTCCGCGTTGCGGGTGATCGAATGCCCGTCCAGCCACGCGTCGCCGCCGGTGGGCTCCTCGACAGTTGCCAGCATGCGCAGCGTCGTGGTCTTGCCCGCGCCGTTGGGGCCGATGAAGCCCCATATCTGTCCGCCGGTCTGCGTGTAGGTGAGCCGGTCCTCGGCGGTCTGGTCGCCGAACAGCTTGGTGAGGCCCTCGACTCTGACGTCCATCAGTAAAGCCCTCGGATCTCGGAGTCGCTCCCGCTGA